>NZ_CAUSAI010000042.1:0-14336 GCF_963529685.1 uncultured Gemella sp. | reverse complement strand
AAATAAATATGGAGTATCATATGACTTCATTTTCGTAGAATCAAATGGCAAACAACTTCAAGAAGTAGCTGATATTTTCACAAAATTAGAAATTAAACCATCAGTGGATACAGTATTTGACTTTAAAGAAGTAAATAAGGCATTAGACAAAGTAGCCAATGGACGTTCAAGAGGTAAAACAGTTTTAAACTTTAAATAATATAAAAATGTATAAATAACAAGAGAAGGATGCGACTAGAAAATTATGGTCTCTTAGTAATCAATTTTTCATAGTCGTTCTTTTTATCTCAAAATATCAACAAACACAATAAGGCTAGGAGACAATCATGTCATATAAAAAAATATATATTCAGCCTAGAGCGATTAGAAAATTCAATTATAAAAAGCAATAATTCTTTACTAGCTCTAACATTTTTCATAAAATCCTTGACAATAACGGTTGTTTAGTATAATATAGACTAAGTAAACCGTAATATAAGATATTAGTAAAGAGACTTTTATTTCATGTTTTTTTAGAAGAGAGTTTAATCCGTTGGCTGAAAGATTAAATAAAAATGATTGAAATAAGCAACACTCTTTATAAAACCGAATATAAATTGAAAGGTATCAGGAAACTGATATGAATTCGGGTGGCACCACGAAACTAGTAATCGTCCCATGTAGTTATATAACTATGTGGGGCGTTTTTATTTTCAAATTATAAGAGGTTTATTAATATTAGTAAATTAAACGAAAATATGGAGGAACTTATGACAACAATTACAAGAGAACAAGTAGACCACATCGCTCATCTTTCTAGATTAGAAATCCAAGAAAATGAAGTAGATGGGTATATCGAAAAATTAGAGAAAGTTGTAGATTTATTCAATACAATCAATAGCGCACCAACAGAAAATGTAAAACCAACTTATCACGTTCTAGACTTAGTTAATGTATTTAGAGAAGACGTAGCTCATGACGGAATGGATAGAGAAGAAGTTCTTAAAAACTCTAAAGAAACTGAAGCAGGACAATTCAAAGTACCTACTATTATTGAATAAAATAAGGAGATAATTTAATGAGTTTATTACATGAATCAATTGAAAGTTTAGAACTTAAACTTAAAAACAAAGAAATTAAACCAAGTGATTTAGTAAAAGAATCACTAGATAGAATTAAAGCTACTGATGAAAAAGTAGGTTCATTCATTACAGTAACTGAAGAAGTAGCATTAAAACAAGCCGAAGCTTTAGACCGTGCTCAAGAAGAAGGGTGCGTTGAAGGTAAATTATTCGGTATCCCAATGGGAATCAAAGATAACATTGTTACAAAAGACATTCAAACAACTTGTGCATCAAAAATCTTAGAAGGATTCAATCCAATTTATGATGCAACAGTAATGAACAAACTTAATAAAGAAAACCCAATTCTTTTAGGGAAACTAAACATGGACGAGTTCGCAATGGGTGGTTCTACAGAAACATCTTACTACAAACTAACTCGCAACCCTCATGATTTAGATGCAGTACCAGGAGGATCAAGTGGTGGTTCAGCTACAGCAGTAGCAGCAGGACAAGTTAGCTTCACTCTAGGAAGTGACACAGGTGGTTCTGTACGTCAACCAGCATCTTACTGTGGTATCGTTGGATTAAAACCAACTTACGGACGTGTATCACGTTTTGGATTAGTAGCATTCGCTTCATCATTAGACCAAATCGGACCAATGACTCGTACAGTTAAAGATAACGCTCGTGTATTAGAAATCATCTCAGGATTAGATGCTAACGACATGACTAGTGCACCTGTAGAAGTACCAGAATTCAGCAAAATCATTACTGGAGACATCAAAGGTAAGAAAATCGCTCTTCCTAAAGAATACTTCGGTGCTGGAATTGACGAAGAAGTTAAACAAGCAGTACTTGAAGGTGTTAAATACTTAGAAAGTCAAGGAGCTATAGTAGAAGAAGTAAGTCTTCCAAACACAGACTACGCTATCTCGACTTACTACATTATCGCTTCTGCAGAAGCAAGTTCAAACCTTTCTCGTTTCGATGGTATTCGTTACGGATTTAGAAGTCCAAACGCAACAAATCTTGAAGAAATCTACAAAAAAACACGTGGAGAAGGATTTGGAGCTGAGGTTAAACGTCGTATTATGTTAGGAACATACGTACTATCTTCAGGATACTACGATGCATACTACAAAAAAGCACAACAAGTTCGTACATTAATTAAACAAGACTTTGATAGAGTATTCGAAGAATACGATGTAATCATTGGACCAACTGCTCCAACAGTAGCATTTAACATTGGAGAAGAAGTAGGAGATCCAATTAAAATCTACGCTAACGATATCTTAACAATCCCAGTAAATATGGCTGGATTACCAGGTATCAGTATTCCATGTGGATTCAAAGGTAACCGTCCAATCGGTATGCAAATTATTGCAAAACCATTCGCAGAATCTACACTATACGATGTAGCGTACAACTTCGAACAACACTACAACTTACACGATAAAAAAATAGAATTATAATAGGAGAAACAAGATGCATTTTGAAACAGTAATTGGACTAGAAGTCCATGTAGAATTAAAAACAGATTCAAAAATATTCTCACCATCTCCAGCTCACTTTGGTGCAGAACCAAACACTAACACAAACGTTATCGACTTAGGATACCCAGGGGTACTTCCAGTAGTAAACAAAAGAGCGGTAGAATGGGGAATGAAAGCAGCAATGGCGCTTAACATGACAGTAGCTCGCGAGTCAAAATTCGATAGAAAAAACTACTTCTATCCAGATAACCCGAAAGCATACCAAATCTCACAATTTGACCAACCAATCGGAGAAAACGGATGGATTGATATCGAAGTAAACGGAGAAACTAAACGTATCGGTATTACACGTGCTCACCTTGAAGAAGATGCTGGTAAATTAACTCACAAAAATGGTTATTCACTAGTTGACCTTAACCGTCAAGGTACACCACTTATCGAAATCGTATCTGAGCCAGATATTAGAACTCCAGAAGAAGCATATGCTTACTTAGAAAAATTACGTTCAATTATTCAATACATCGAAGTATCTGACGTTAAGATGGAAGAAGGATCAATGCGTTGTGACGCGAACATCTCTATCCGTCCTTATGGTCAAGATGAATTCGGTACAAAAACTGAGCTTAAAAACTTAAACTCATTCACTTTCGTTAAAAAAGGATTAGAGTACGAAGAAAAACGTCAAGAACAAGTTATTCTTTCAGGTGGAGTAATCAACCAAGAAACTCGTCGTTTTGATGAAACAACAGGAACAACTAAACTTATGCGTGTTAAAGAAGGTTCAGATGATTACCGTTACTTCCCAGAGCCAGATATCGTACCTATGATTATCTCTGATGAATGGATGGAAGAAGTAAGAAAAACTATTCCAGAACTTCCAGATGCTCGTCAAAGAAGATACCAAGAAGAACTTGGATTACCAGCATACGATGCACACGTACTTACATTAACTAAAGAAATGTCAGATATGTTCGAACAAACTGTAGCTTTAGGAGCAGATCCAAAATTAGCTTCTAACTACCTAATGGTAGATGTGAATGCATACTTAAACAAAGTTCAACAAGAACTTAAAGATACAGCATTAACTGCAGAAGGTTTAGCAGGAATGATTAAATTAATTACTGACGGAACAATCTCAAGTAAAATCGCTAAAAAAGTATTCGCAGAACTTATCGAACACGGTGGAGATGCTGCACAAATCGTTAAAGAAAAAGGTCTTGTACAAGTATCAGATAGTGGACAATTATTAACATGGGTAAATGAAGCATTAGATAACAATCCAAAATCTATCGAAGACTACAAAAATGGTCGTGACCGTGCGATCGGCTTCCTAGTAGGTCAAATCATGAAAGCCTCAAAAGGACAAGCCAACCCACAAATGATCAATAAGATGTTATTAGAAGAAATCGCAAAACGATAATAACGAAAATAAGAAACGAACTCGAAGCAAGGAGAAATCTTTGTTTCGAGTTTTTAGTGTTTAAAACGCACAAAAGTCTCTTATGTATTGCAAAGATCATAATTGTTATATATAATAAATATTACGGAAATAAAACGAGAAATAAAATTTATTAAGTTAAAAAATATACATTTACTATATAATGTTAAAATCAAATCTGTTAATGTGTAATTATTGAAAAATAACTTATGGGAGGAAAATGAAATGACTGAAGATCCGTTTAAAGAATATTTAATACAATCAGAACCTTCTAAAAGAGAAAAAGGTTATGCATGGCAGACAGCAATAGGTTTGCAGGAAGTTGATGGTTTAACCCCGTCTCAATATTTAATTAATACTGCATTACGTAACATAGAAGGTGAAATTACACTAGAAGAAGCTGATATGCTGCTTCATTCATATTATGAAGAAAATCCAGAATTGAATAAAGAAAGTCGTGTAGAAGAAGCTGATAAAGTATCTGTTCGAATAGCTAAAATCTTATCGGAAGAAGCTTTTACCTTTTCTCCAACGGAATATCTAGCGATTCATAGGAAGTTATTTGAAGGAATATATAAACACGCAGGGAAAATCAGAACTTATAATATCACAAAAAAAGAGTGGATTTTAGATGGAGAAACTGTAATATACGGAAGTGCTAGTGAATTACTTAGAACTTTAGAGTATGACCTTGAACAGGAGAAAAGATTTCAGTATAATGGTTTGTCAACGAATGAAATAATAAAGCACTTATCAGAATTTATCTCAAGACTGTGGCAAATTCATGTTTTTGAAGAAGGAAATACAAGAACAACAGCTGTATTTTTTATAAAGTATCTAAGAACCTTAGGATTTGATGTAACAAATGATATATTCGCTGCTAACTCTTGGTATTTTAGAAATGCATTAGTTAGAGCAAACTACAGAAATCTAAAGAAGGAAATCTATTCAACTTTTGAATTTGTAGAATTATTTTTAAGAAATTTACTACTAGATGAAAGTACACAATTAAAAAATAGAGAATTGCATATCAATTGGATAAAAGAAGAAAGAGAGACTTCAACATATAATTATAAAGATAAATTAGAAAACTTCTCAGATAAGAATAAGGAATATATTAAGAACCTTTATGATAAATTCAATTTAGATTCTGTATTTGGAAGAAAAGAAGTGATGGAAGTTACAAAACTAAAAACATCAAGGGCATCAGAAATAATCAAAGAAATGCTAGTACACAAACTTATTGAAAAAGTAGAGGGTTATGGAAAAGGAAAATATAAATTTAGAATAGGTCTAAAATAATAGAAATCAAAAAATTATAAAAATATATGAACTCGAAACAAGGATAAATCTTTGTTTCGAGTTTTTTTATTAATATTAAAAAGTGGACATCGGGGAGTAAAACTGGACATTCACGGTTTAAAAGTGGACATTGAAGAATGAGAGTGGACTTTCATGGTAAAAATTGAACATTTGCAGATGAAAGAGCGGATATTGGGGAATGATACTGATTTTTTGCAGATGAAAAAGTTGATAATGAAGAATAAAAGTGAACTTTCGTAGAAAGAAAGAGTTAAAAAGATAAAAGTTGGAAGTGAACTTCCAATTTACAGTAAAAAACACAAAACTTGGAAGTCTAATTCCAATTAATTTATAGTTAATAGTAAATAACAGTAACAGTGCAGGTAAGTATGCATTTATTTATATTACACACATAAAAAAATCGCCCATCATAATTTTAATAAATTATGGTGACGATTTTATCTTGTATTAGTGTTTTAAGATAGGTTTTATATTAAATAATAATTATTGATAAAAGCATTCACGATATCGCGTAGTTGTTCTGATGATAGTCTTTTTAGAGATGGAACAGCAATAGTCGCCAGCTCTACTAAATTATCAATATGTTTTTCCGTAAAGTCTTCTTGGTTAATATTCTCAGTATTATGTGAGAATAGGACGAATAATTTACCGATTTCCTCGTGTTCTACACCTTTCGTATCACATGCTAAATGGAATGAAGGTTCTTCATTAAATCTATCTTTTAAATATTCATTCACTTCATATAAAGCTGATTTCATTATAAAGTGGCTAGAAAGGAAAGCAGGATCTTCAGAATATTTCTTTTGTTTCACGTCAAAAGGAAGACCACCTTCATTAACAGCTTTCGCTAGAAATATATTAATTGCAGTTTCCATATTTAATCCAAGGCTAGAGAATATAGCTTCAGCCTCTTTTTTTATATTATTGTCAATAGTTAAAACAATTTTTGATTCACTCATTTATAAACACTCCTTATTTAATACATTAATTTTATCGAAGAATTATATATTTTTCAAGTACTAGCCAATAAAATACAAAAAGAATTTTATCAAAAGATAAAAATATATTAAAGCGGGATATTGTATAATCAAATTAGGCACCAAAAAATACAAAATGTAGCAAAAATCTGCTATATCAAATTTGCAAAAAATATTAAATAGATTTTTACTATATCTAGAACTATATTTTATTTTGTTTTTTTGATGGGATATGGTAATATAATATAGTATGAAAAAAGGAGGAAGTAATGGATACACAAAAAATTATATATACTTCACCAAAAAGTGAGAGAATTGATAAATTTTTACAACAAGAATTAGTAGATGTTTCAAGAACTAATATCCAAAACTTAATTTCTGAAGGTTACATAAAAGTAGATGGAAATAATATTAAAACAAATTTTAAATTAAAAGATGGGAATGTTATTACTATTGACTATAAAGAACCTGAGGAATTAGATGTAGTGAAACAAGATATTCCTGTAGACATTGTTTATGAAGATAATGATTTAATTATCGTAAACAAAGCAAAAGGTATGGTTGTTCATCCGTCGGTAGGGCATAAAGATGGAACTTTAGTAAATGCATTATTATTTCATAGTGAACTATCAAGTATCAATGGTACTATCAGACCAGGTATTGTTCACAGAATTGATAAAGATACATCAGGTTTATTAATAGTTGCGAAAAATGACAAAGCACATGTTAAGTTATCAGAAATGATTGCTAATAAAGATGTTAAGAGAAAATACTATGCATTAGTTCATGGTAGTATCAAACATGACTATGGAACGATTGATGCACCGATTGCTCGTAATCCAAAAGAACGTAAAGAAATGGCGATTATAGATGAAGGGAAACCATCTATCACACATTTCAAAGTAGTAGATAGATTTGAAAAATATACGCTTATCGAATGTGAATTAGAAACTGGACGTACTCACCAAATTAGGGTACATATGAAATATATCAATCACCCATTAGTAGGAGATCCAGTTTATGGTCCAAGAAAAACATTAAATACTAATGGACAAGCACTTCATTCGAAAAGTATTGAATTTAATCACCCTATTACAGGTGAACATCTATACTTTGAAACAGGAATACCAGAATATATGGTAGAAACAATGGCGAAGTTAGATAAATAACTATTTATTAATACAGAAATCACTCCAAAATTTAAGTATTTGCTTGATTTTGGAGTATTTTTTTAGTTAGTACGTGTACTAGTATAATGGAGTATGATTTGTTATAAATTAAAAAAATAAAAATTTTTAAAAAAACTTAATATTTAAAATATGTAACTTGATTATAATAATTATAAAATTAACCATGTATACGTTAACAAAGAAACTTGTGATATCAAAGATTTTGGAGATTAATGCGATAGAGGAAAATAAATAATTTATTAAATTGAAAATTATTATAGAAAATAGTTTATTTTTTCTAAAAAGTGTAGTATTATAATATATATATTAGTAGTTATTTAAGGAGGACAAATAACATGGTATTAGTACCAGCAAAAGATATGCTTGTAAAAGCAAGAAAAGAAGGATATGCAGTAGGGCATTTCAACATTAACAACTTAGAATGGACAAAAGCTATTTTAGCAGCTTGTGAAGAAGCTAAAAGTCCAGTAATCCTAGGAGTAAGTGAAGGAGCAGTTAAATACATGACTGGATTCAGAACTGTAGCAGCTATGGTTGAAGCTATGGTAGAAGAAATGAAAATCACAGTTCCTGTTGCATTACACTTAGACCACGGTTCATACGAAGGTACTCAAAAAGCTATCGAAGCTGGATTTAGTTCAGTAATGTTCGATGGATCTCACTATCCATTCGAAGAAAACATCGCTAAATCTAAAGAAATGATCGCTTTAGCTCACTCTAAAGGTCTTTCAATCGAGTGTGAAGTAGGTTCAATCGGTGGAGAAGAAGATGGAGTAATCGGTAGCGGTGAATTAGCTGATCCAAATGAATGTAAAACAATGGCTGACTTAGGAATTGACTTCCTAGCTGCAGGTATTGGTAACATCCACGGTAAATACCCAGAAAACTGGGCTGGATTAAGCTTTGAAACATTAGAAAACATTGCTAACATCACTGGTGGAATTCCATTAGTATTACACGGTGGTTCAGGTATCCCAACTGATCAAATCCAAAAAGCTATCTCTCTAGGAGTATCTAAAGTTAACGTTAATACTGAATGTCAATTAGCGTTTGCTGAAGCTACACGTAAATATATTGAAGAAGGTGGAGATCAAAAATCTAAAGGTTTCGACCCTCGTAAATTATTAAACCCTGGATTTGAAGCTATTAAAGCTATGGTTCACGAAAAAATCGACATCTTCGGTTCAAGAAACAAAGCATAATAACTACGAAACATATAAAAAGGCTCGTGCTTTGCATGGGTCTTTTATTTTTTTATAAAATTTGGAGGAAATCCTATGAAAGAAACGATAAATTATTTGAAAAAATTAACTAGTATAGTGTCGCCAACGGGATACACTAAAGAAATTGCTGACTATTTACTAGAAGAATTAAAAGATTTAGGTTATACACCGGTTTGTACTAATAAAGGTGGAGTGAATGTAGTAGTTTGTGGTATAGATGACAGTAGACATCGTGTGGTAACAGCCCATGTAGATACATTAGGAGCTATGGTAAGAGCAATTAAACCGGATGGACGCTTAAAAATGGCGAAAGTTGGTGGATATCCTTGGAATATGATAGAAGGAGAAAATTGCTTAGTTCACGTAGCAAATACTGGTAAAACAGTTAGTGGAACAATCTTAGTTCATCAAACTAGTACTCACGTATATAAGGATGCTGGAACTGTTGAACGTTCAGAGGATAATATGGAAGTTAGATTAGATGCGAAAGTGAGAAATGCTCAACAGACACGTGACTTAGGAATAGATGTCGGTGATTACATTAGTTTTAATCCACGAACAATAATTACTGATACAGGATTTATAAAAAGTCGTTTCTTAGATGATAAAGTGAGTGCAGCTATTCTTCTAGATTTATTAAGAAAATATAAAGAAGAAAATATTAAGCTACCATATACTACACACTTTATGTTCAGTGTGTTTGAAGAAGTAGGCCATGGAGCGAATTCAAATCTACCAAAAGAGGCTGTAGAATATCTTGCAGTAGATATGGGAGCCATAGGAGATGACCAACAAACAGATGAATATACGGTGTCAATTTGTGTGAAAGATGCGAGTGGTCCTTATAACTATGAGTTCCGCAATCACTTAGTTGAGCTAGCTAAAGAAAACAATATAGATTATAAATTGGATATTTATCCGTATTACGGTAGTGATGCCTCAGCTGCGATGCGTGCAGGAGCTGAGGTAAAACATGCGCTATTAGGTGCTGGAATAGAATCAAGTCACTCATATGAGAGAACACATATAGACTCAGTACGCGAAACGCATAAGTTAGTTGATGTGTATTTAAGAAGTGAATTAGTTATGTAGATATTAAAAATGCTTAAGAATATCAACCCCGAATTGTTAGACTAAAAATTCTAGCTTTTTGGGGTTTTATCATTGGAAGTAGCTAGAAAATCGTGTTTTAGAGAAAGTGATTTATAATTTCCTCACTATTAAGTTTAATATATATTTCATAAAGTAAATTTAGATATTGATATAGTGCTACCTTTATGAGTTTTCTTATGAATTTTTTAAGATTTAGGGCTTTGGAATTAAGGTTCGTATATTTCATGATGTTCTTCTGTGCATTTAATAAGCAGTGCAAAGTATCCAGTGAGAATGTATTTTAGTATTGTTTCACATCATGAATATGTAACAACTCTATATTTAAAGTGTTTTTATTGAGTAAATATTAGCATTAATTATTTTTGTATGATATACTTTAGGTAACAAACAAGGGGAGGAAAACATAATGGAAGAACGACATAAAAATATAAAACCAATTTATGATTTGGTTGTTAAAAAAGTATTTTGTAACGAGGCGGTAGCATTGCAATTTGTAAAAGATATTTTCGATTTACCGGCGAAAAGTGCAAAGCTAATTGGTGGCGATAAAATCTTTCGAGCTAATAGTAATGTAGAGGATGATTTTAACATTGCTGTTGACATACTTGTTGAACTAGACAGTCACGCACAAGTTATAATCGAAGTACAGTTAGCTAAGCAGGCATTCTTTATGAATCGCATCTGGGCTTATCTATGTAAACAAGTTAATGACAATATTGAAAGATTAAAACAAAGCGAAAAAGAAAGACACGCTATTTACAAAAAACTACCACCAGTTTACGTAGCTGCAATAGTAGACAAAAACTACTTTGATGGTGATGATCCTATAAGTACTTTTTTAATCAAAGAAGAAACAAGAAACACCGAACTGAAAATGTATGTAGATAACGATATAAAAGAGATGCCGTTACTAAAAATCGTATTTTTAGAACTTAAAAAATACAAACCAGAGCTAAAAGAAAGTTATAATAAAGTGCGCTGGTTAGAATTTTTCGGCAACAAGCAGTACACAAGTGAACCTGGTGAAGTAATTGATCAAGCTGATGATTTACTTAATGTTAGAAACTGGACTAAGGAGGAAAAAGATATGTATGATGAAAGAACAAGACAATTAGATCATCAATGGGCGACGTACGCATATGCACGTGAAGAAGGAATAGAATATGGTCTGCAACGAGGAATGGAGCAAGGAATTCAACAAGGAATTCAACAAGGTATGCAACAAGGAATGGAACAAGGAATTCAACAAGGAATGCAACAAGGGATGCAACAAGGGAAAATAGGTACAATAGTAAACTTAGTGAAAGAAGGAATAATAGCAAAAGAAGTAGGAGCGGAAAAGTTAAATATAACAGAGCAAGAGTTTGAATCCTATTTGCAGGAGATGTAAATATATGTATGATGAAAGAACAAGACAATTTGACCATCACTGAGATACATATACATATGAATATGAAGAGTGAATAAACCCTAGAAGGACAGAATGGTAGACTAAGCATGTCTAGGAGCTGAGGTAAAACATGCGCTATTAGGTGCTGGAATAGAATCGAGTCACTCATATGAAAGAACACATATAGACTCAGTACGCGAAACATATAAACTTGTTGATAGATACTTGCAAAGTAAGTTGGTAAAATAAGTATAAATAATAATGAGTACTTTAATATAATCTTTAGTGTAGTTAGACGATAGTACATATTAATTACCTAAGTATTAACTAAAGGGATAATTAATTGATATGTATTATAGAAAAAGACTAAAACAGCTACCAAACAGCACTTTTGTATTATATTTTAGCAAAAAATAATAAAAAACTTAAGAAAAAGCCTTGACTTTTAATGTGAAAATCACTATAATAACTATATACGATAATCTGTCGTATAAAAATCAAAAAAATTATTATTTTAAAGGAGACTTAATACTATGAAAAAACAAGTATTATTATCAGTATTCGCTGCGTCTCTATTCGCAGCTCCAGCAGCATTAGCTCAAGACGGTGCATACGGATTAGGTGCAACTCGTACTACAGAAACAGCAGGTTTCTACGCTGACACTACTAAAGAAGCTACAGTTGGAGAAATCAAAGCAGAAAACGATAAAGATTTAGGACGCGTTGCTGAAGAGTTAACTCGTAAAGCTAACGTTCTTAAACCAGGTGAAACTTTAAAAGTTGACAAAGGTCAAGCTGCTAAAACACCTGCTGGAGTTAAAGCTTTACCAAAAACTTCTGCAGTTAAATAATACTGATTTAAGTTTATAGAAAAGGATGTTTGTAAATGCAAACTCCTTTTTTTATTTTGCAAATTTTGGTTGTAGGTTGTATGGGGCTGACCCAAAAGTACTAAAATTTAGCACAGTTCATATGAAAAAGTATAGACGCAGTGGTTTATTGATATCTAAATTTCGCTTTATAAAAGCTTTTTATATATCTAATAAACTGTGCGGGGGTGATTCGACAAAATCTTGTTTCTTAAGAAATCGTGATTTTTGAGTCACTCCCTTTCAATCATAAATTTAATAAATAACAAAAAAACCAGATAAGGTCGATTCCTATCTGGTTTCTTTTATTCTTGTCGCTACTATTGTTCCTAGTGCAGCGATTATTGCTGAGGCATAGAATGCGTAAGAAGTACTAATATCCCATATTGCTCCCATTATATAAAGACCTATTGCCATACTCAGTTGGAAACATATTGCTGTATATAAATTTTGCATATCGATAATTTCTTTATTATTGTAATCTTTATTAAGAATTAGTATAAATGCGATATGAGCTACTGCGAATGTTATCGCATGAAATGTTTGCATAACGGTAAAGATATAGATGTTTTTAAACATTGCTAATGCCGACCAACGTATAACAGCTCCAACTCCTGCAAAGATTAGTAAATTTTTAGGTTTAATTCTTTTAACGAGTCTTTTAGAGAAAATGAAGAAAATTATTTCCGCTATTACCGACACATTCAAAATTACCCCTGATAACCATTTTGCTGATATATTCATACTTTCTAGATATAGTGCGTTGTAATTATTATAAGCAGTATGAGAAAGTTGATATAAGAATATAGTAATAATAAGCAAAATTGTGTTTTTATCTTTCAATACCCAAGCGTATAAGTTTTCATTGCTATGCGATGAACTATCATCTAAGTTAATATTTTTTACAAGTTTTGGTTGTGGAAGGAACATAAATATAAAGAAGATTCCAATTAATATTATTAGAATATAATATAATGCACCGTTTCCTACATAACTAAGGATACCTCCGATAAAAATACCGATAACGGTAAATCCAAGAGATCCATAAGTTCTAGCTTTACCATAGTCGATGTTTTCTTCTCGTAAAAATAATGATGCTAGACCTTCGACAAGGGGACTTACCATGAAATAAATCATACCGAATAAAAATGTAATCAATCCAAGTAATAACTTTTCATTTGTAAATTCGTAACTAATCGCAAGAAATAATCCAAATCCAACGGATAATTTCAATGCAATATCGAAGTTATATTTTTTTATTAAATATGGCGCTAGGAATATTCCACTTAAGACTCTCGCTATAAATAGCATAGAAAAGATTGAGCTAGCTTCTAACACGCTAAGATTTTTAACAGAAGTTAGGTAAACCATCCAGAATGGTAAGAATGTCCCAGTTACTAAAAATTGTAGAAAGTAGTTAGTTGATAACCAAGTTTTTGATGACATATTTACCTCCTAATGAACAAACAGTTGAACTAAAACTACTAAACTATTCATTAAAATATGAGATATTGTAGGTGTAAGAATACTTTTAGTATGAACATATAAATAACTAAACACAAATGACATACCAATATACACTACCATTATAGGAGATATTCCGTCGTGTGGTAATGCAAAGATGAAACCAGTTATTAAGGCAGGTATAGTAAATCTAATCCATTTTTTACTGCCAATCATAGCGTCATAAAAATACCCAAACACTGCTTTTCTAAAGAATAGTTCTTCCATAATAGGTCCAAGAACAGCCACATATAATATGAAATAAGGCTTCATTTTAATGATTTCAACAACATTATTAGTGTTTTTACTTTTAGTATCAAAATGGAAGAAATTAGAAAAATAAACTAAAATTCCATTTATAAATCCTTGAATCAACATCATTGAAAAGAATCCAATAACACCGATAGCAACTAAAGTTAATAAATTATAGTTACTTTTACATCTATCAATATCATTAGTACCTTTTCTTGCTAAGAAAACAAGAATAACTGTTGCGGTGAATGATAGTATAAGAACGGTTGTAACTCTTGAATCTATACTAATATTACGAGGGAGTTGTAGTGGAATTATAAATACAGCTAGTATATAGATGATTCCACTAAGTAGTAGGTGACTAACGTTGCCACGAGTAAATGAAATTCTCATAAACCCTCCTTTATTTATTTAATTAACTTCCATTATAACATCTATAATATATACATACAACTGTTATTGTTTATTATATAAGTAAATTTAGAATGATAAATCATTGCTATAATATGATTTCAAGAAATT
>NZ_CAUSAI010000041.1:0-15013 GCF_963529685.1 uncultured Gemella sp. | reverse complement strand
ATAAGATTATCTGTTGATGGAAATATATTATTTGAGAAAAAAATAGATACCGCTATTAAAGAAAATTTTGAGATAAAAACAGGATTATATAAAATTGAATCAATAGTTGAAAAAGAAAAAAAAATTCCTTTCAGTACAAAATATGTAGCAGATAAAGAATTAAACAACGGGGAAAGCTCTGTAATTAAAGTGGGTGTTGACGGAGTAATTAAAACGACTTATATCAAGGGTGAAGATGGGAATTTAACATTAGATAAAGAAACTAAAGAACCAGCTGTTGATAAGGTAGTTAAAGTAGGGGTTAAGTCTACAGAAAATACAAAGGAAATTCTGTCAAAAACAGTATATGTTGCAGATAAAGAAAAAGCAAGAGGATTATCTAACGAGCGTATAGAAGGGTCTAATGGTTATGAAAAAGAAGTTATAAGATATACACTTAATGAAAATGATGGAACAATAAGCGAAACTGTAGAGAGAACAGAAAAGAAAGCAACTGATACAATAATAAAAGTTCCGGCAAAGGATAAAGTAAAAGTTACAGAAATACCAAGTCCGGTAAGATACGAAAAAGATAGTACGAGAGAAAAAGGACAAAACAAAATTACTATTCCTGGAGAAAAAGGAACAAGAAAAGTAACGACAATGTACGAAGTAAATCCAAAAACAGGAGAAGTAACAGAACGAGTAGGAAATCCGGAAGTAACAGACGCAACGGAGACAGTAGTAAAAGTTGCCGCGAAGGATAAGGTAGAAGTTACAGAAACACCAAGTCCGGTAAGATACGAAAAAGATAGTACGAGAGAAAAAGGACAAAACAATATTACTATTCCTGGACAAAAAGGAACAAGAAAAGTAACGACAATGTACGAAGTAAATCCGAAAACTGGAGAAGTAACAGAACGAGTAGGAAATCCGGAAGTAACAGACGCAACGGAGACAGTAGTAAAAGTTGCGGCGAAGGATAAAGTAGAAGTAGTTCAAAGAGAAAATGGGAAAAAGGTAAAAGTAACAACTGTATATACGGTTGATGAAAAAACAGGAAACATAACACAAACAGAAAGAGAAGAAGAAATCTCTAGTGAGGTTATAACTTCTAAATCAGACGATAAAGTTCCAACAGTGGAAGAACTGAAACCATTTGAAGGTGGAGTAAACCCTGTGGAGACAGTGGTGACAGAAGAACTAAAACCATTTGAAGGCGGAGTGAAATCAGAAGTTGCGACAGCATCAGAAGAACTTCCTGAACTAAAAGTTGCTATATTAAAAGATACCGAAGGTAATGTTCTAGATGTTTTAGAAATTTCTGCGAAGCCAAAAGAACTAAAAGGTTATAAATACACAGTAAAAGAAGAAGTAGATGGCGAAGGTAATAAAATCTACATTTATCAAAAAGTAGAATCAGATATTATTCATAGCAAAAAACAAGATACTATTGTTATTAATCAATCGCAAGTATTAAAAGAAAATAGTGAAAGTAAAACTGAGATTACTAATGATAAGAACGATAAAAAATCAGTAGATAAAATACTGCCTAATACAGGAGAAATACCTGTAGAACATGGAGTATTAGGTGGTATGTTACTTGCTGCAACAATGATGTTAGCCAAACGAAAAGTAAAAAAATAATATAAGAAAAAAGAGGAGACTTAAATCCGTTTTACAAAACTGGATATGATAGTCTCCTCTTCATTATAAATTTTTGTTGCTTGTTAAATTTGAAGAAGAGAAAATAAAGCTTTGGAGATTGGGGTTTATGTAAAATACAGAAAATGTAAAAATTCAACTTGAAATTATTCTTGTAAATAGGCTATTGACAATAGTTTTTAATGAAAACGCACAAAAGTGAACAAAGTGTAAAAACAAGATGAATTGTACGATTATTTTTAGTTTTTTATAAAAAATGGTTGTAAACGTCTGTATTTATGATATAATTATTAATGGAAAAAATATTTGCTTTCAGGAGGCGTAACTTATGTCAATAATCGTAGTAGTAGGTTCACAATGGGGAGATGAAGGTAAAGGTAAAATTACCGACTTTTTAGCAGAACGTGCTGATGTAATTGCTCGTTATCAAGGGGGTAACAACGCAGGACATACTATTAAGTTCGATGGAAAAACTTACAAACTTCAATTAATCCCATCTGGAATTTTTAATGAAGAAAAACTTTCAATTATCGGAAATGGTCTTGTTGTAGATCCTAAATGGATTTGCAGTGAAATCGATAAACTTAAAGAAAGTGGAGTTACTTGTAACGGTCTAAGAATCTCGAATAGAGCACACATAGTTTTACCATATCACTTAAAACTTGATGAGGTTGAAGAAGCTCGTCGTGGTGAAAATAAAATTGGTACTACTAAAAAAGGTATTGGACCATGTTATGTAGATAAATACAAACGCTGCGGTGTTCGTGTAGCTGATTTATTAGATGCAGATTTATTCAAGAAAAAATTAGAACAAAATCTGAAAGAAAAAAATGAATTATTCGAAAAAATCTATGAAACAGAAGGATTCACAGTAGAAGAAATCTTCAATGAGTATTTCGAATATGGAAAAAAATTAGCGCAATATGTTACTGATACTTCTAAAGTACTAGAAGATGCACAAAATGAAAATAAAAATATCTTATTCGAAGGTGCACAAGGTGTAATGCTTGATATCGATCATGGTACATACCCATATGTTACATCATCAAATCCGTCTGCTGGTGGAATCACGGTAGGTAATGGATTCGTTCCAACAAAAGGACTTAAAGTACTTGGTATTTCAAAAGCTTATACATCACGTGTAGGAGATGGACCATTCCCAACAGAATTATTCGATGAAATTGGTTCTAGAATTCGTGAAATCGGACATGAATATGGAACAGTTACAAAACGTCCACGTCGTATTGGATGGTTTGATACTGTAGTAATGCGTCACTCAGCTCGTGTATCTGGAATGACTAATCTGTCAGTAAACTGTCTAGATGTACTTTCAGGTCTTAAAGAAATTAAAATCTGTACAGCTTATGACTATAAAGGTGAAATTCTTACAGAATATCCAGCAAATGAAAATATCATTAAAGATTGTAAGCCAATCTATGAAACATTACCAGGCTTTGATGAAGATATCACAGGGGTAACGTCTCTAGATGAGCTTCCTGAAAATGCAAGAAAATATTTAGAAAAAATCGAAGAATTAGTAGGTGTTAAAATCTCTGTATTCTCTACTGGACCAGACAGAACTCAAACTCACTTACTAGAAGATTTGTGGAATTAATCTAATAAAAAATATTGATGAACTTTGAGGTGTAGAGAATTATGCCTCGAAGTTTATTTTTTTGCGATTCAGGCAAGAGCGATGAAAGTTATATTAACTTATCACAAAATAAAATAGAGGGTGTTAAAATGGTTGATGCTTATATGAAATATTTAGAATATGATGTTATTGAATATGAAAGCTATGACGCTGTAAAAGTATTAAGAGATAAAGTGTATATAGATATCTAAATTCGCTCTATAAAAGTTTTTTAGATAACTAATAAACTTTGCGGAGATGCCTCTAAAAAATTGATTTCTACGAAATTACGATTTTTTAGCCACTTTCTTTTTTTTAACTTTCTGTTATATTTGTATTATGAGAAAAATAGTTTAATATTAGTCTAAAACTAATAAAATTATTTTATTAATTAAGAAGACTTAATAACTTATGAAAATATATATTAAAGTTATTAAAGTAAATAGTGTCACGCTGGTCACTTTTTCGAGAAATATCTCGAAAATTTACTGCTGAAGTGACAATTTTAACACTAAATATCAAATTATGTAAATAGATGATATAATAATAAATGTCTATAAGAGTCCGTACTCATAATTATATACTAGCATTAGATGTTCTATTAGCACTTTTGGTTGTTTTTTCGTTAATATGAATATTCTAGGGAGAGTATAGTCTAGTAAATAATATCCAATTAGAAGTTGAAAATTAAAGTTTATAAAATATATTATTTTGTTAAGTAATGGTGTAATTATTAGTTGAAAAAGTTGTTAAGTATAATTATGCTTTAACAAAATTGGAGAAAAAGTGTATTATGTATCTAAATATAATTAAGTAAAATATAATGATGATGAGAAAAAAGTATTAATTTTGAAGTTTATAAACTAAATTGCTAATCGGAGTATGATATAGGCGTAAAAAAAGTAACTGTGTTGTGTTGTGTTGTCAGTTGCTTTTTTTTATTTTGTCTTCTTGCGATTTTTGGATTTAATATGATGTAGTATAAGTAATTAATGTAATAGATTTCAACATTGATTGCTTATTTTGTGTTATAATTAATATGACACTAATAAAGGAGACGGATAACTTTATGAACAATAAAACTATTCATGGGAAAATCTTCAAGAGTATTAGGGAGGAACGTGGGATTAAATTAAAAGATGCTGCTGGGAGTGCTATATCTGCTAGGACGTTAATTAGATTTGAGGCAGATGAAACGAGTGTATCTTTAGAAATTTTTGAACAATTATTAAGAAATATAGGTATATGTTATCAGGATTATTTTTCTGAGTATTTACCTCTTGTAGAAGTAGATGACTCAGGTTTTTTAAAAGAGGCGAATGCATTGGAAGAGGCAGGGAATTATTCTGCTATTAAAACACTTGCTATTAAAACGCTAGAGGATAAGGACGTTTCTATGATAACACGTCTATATATTGAACAGTATCTGGGAATTTTTCAAGAAAAAATGGTTCCTAAAATTATAAAGGAGAATAGAGAAATTGTTTTAGATTATCTTCAAAGCTTAGATAAGCATACAAAAGATGAGATGATGACATTGACTCTAATGTTGAGGATTTTAGAAGATGATCAACTTTCTGTAGAGTTTATCCGAAGAATTATCGATGAAAATCTAAAACCAGTTGGTATTGGTGATATGTTTTCTGTTGATAAAGGAGAAAGAACATTACTTGCTTTACATAGTGCAGTAGCCTTATTGTCAAGAAGAGGATATGTAGAAGAAGCGGAGGAAAAATGTCTTAAAGCGATAGAATTGTTAAAGAGCAACTATTCTAAATTAACACATTTTAATTTTCATATTAATGCGTTCTCTTTTATTTTAGCTCAGATGCAATTGAAATTGAATAAGGCTGAAGGTGTAGAATTAGCCAATAAGTGTATTCGTATTATTGATGCACAAATTGATTTGTATAATATGCAAGCGGACAAACATATTAGAGATAGTTTGGTTAGAAGTTTTTATGAACGTAATAATGCTGGAATTGATTTTGAGTTTTAGATAATGAGTTTAATATTCGTTGAAAATCAATCTTAAATTTAAGTATTAGGTAAAATATAGCAAGTTTGAATTAAAAAATTACAAGATGTGGCTGCTCCAAAAGTTCTAAATTTTAAAAATTTTATATGAGAATTCATAGATGTAGTGGTTTATTATATATATTTGCTTTATAGCTTTTTAGATATCTAGTAAACTTTGCGGGAGTGATTCGACAAAATCGATTTCCTCAAAATCGCGATTTTGTCGAATCACTCCCATTTTTTTATTATAGTTTTGTTTTTAGACAAAATAGTTTTTCAAGTTCATTCATAGCTTCTTCAAAGCTGTAAACAAGTGTTCCGTGTTTTAAGATTCCACCTAGAACGTAGTGATTCATTGCATAACTTGGAATGTCATATTTATTTGCTGATTTTAATCTAATATCAGAGTTTATAGCGATGATTTTTTTGTTAAGTGCAATAGCAATTCCTAATTCAACCATTACACCACTATCTTCGTTAGTAACATCTGCTAAAAATATATCGCAGTTTTCTACAGCTCTAGTATCTCCATTAAAAATATCTTGTGGAGTTGGTAATGTCTGTTTATCTTCATTAAAAGGTTGTTCTATCGGATTGAAAACAGATAATCTATCCCCAAATCTTTCACTTAGTAATCTTCCTTCTTTTAAACGTTGAGCAACTTCTGCTTCGTTAAATAATGCACCTGCTAAATAAAGTTTCATAGAATAGTCCTCCTTAGTTGTTATTTCAATTATAATATATTCCTGCATGAATTTACAACAAAAGTTTCAACTTAGTGATAGTGATTATTTGTTTTACTAGTTATTTTAAACTATTTCTATTATAATATTTATAGTAGTAAAGAATATATATGTGAGGAATTTATTGATGAAAAGTGTTGTACTTTGTGAAAAGCCATCAGTTGCTCGTGATATTGCGAGGAATCTAGGGGCAAAAAGTAATAAAAATGGTTGTCTAGAAGGTGATAAATATGTCGTTACTTGGGCATTGGGTCACTTAATCACACTTCAAACACCTGATAAATATAAAGAGTTTAGCAATGTGAATTTAGAGAATTTACCTATGATTCCAAAATTTATGAAAACAGAAATAATAAAGAAAACTTTTAAACAGTATAAAGTAGTAGAAAATGCTTTGAATAGAAAAGATGTTAATGAAGTTATAATTGCGACTGATGCTGGGCGTGAGGGGGAACTTGTTGCTCGTTATATTATAGAGAAGGCTAACTGTAACAAAAATATAAAAAGACTTTGGATTTCTTCTGTTACCGATAAGGCGATTAAAGATGGATTTAGAAATTTAAGAGATGGGAAAGAATATCTAGGTTTATATCATTCTGGTATTGCAAGAGCTAATGCTGATTGGTTGGTAGGTATTAATGCTTCAAGAGCATTGACTTTAAAGTATAATGCATCACTTAATTGTGGACGTGTTCAAACTCCAACGTTACAGATGGTTTTTGAAAGAGAAGAGAAGATTAAACAATTTAAACTAAAAGACTATTATACATTTGAAGCTCAAATAGAGGGTGTTAAGTTTAGCTGTGGTAATAGTGAATTTAATTTAGAAAAAGCTGAGCAGTTTGTTAAGAAGAATATTAATAATAAAGTTAAGTTTAATGATGTGCAAAAGAAAACTAAATCTTCATCACCTAAGCCATTGTATAATTTAACTGATATTCAACAAACGGCAAGTGCGCTTTTTGGTATGTCACCGAAACAAACTCTAAATATTGTGCAGAGTTTATACGAAAGGCATAAGGTGTTGACATATCCTAGAACAGATAGCAGATACTTAACTAGTGATATGAAAAATACATTAAAAGATAGGGTTCAAGCTATTGGCGGAGACTTTAAAGAAACTGCTGTGAAATTATTAAAAGTTAAAGATTTAAATGCTAAGAAAATTATTAATAATGCTAAAGTAAGTGATCACCATGCGATTATTCCAACGGAACAAAGACCGAATTATATGTCAATGTCTGAAATGGAAACAAAGATTTATAATTTAGTAGCTAAGAGATTTTTAGAGAATTTATTACCTGAGTATAAATATGAAGAAACAACGTATTCGTTTATGATAGAAAATAAGGTGTTTTCTGCTAAAGGTATAAAAGTAATTCAAGAAGGATATAAAGAATTAAGTCGAGAAGAATTGCAAAATAAAACTATTAATCTTCAAAATAGTAGTTATAAATTAGAGGCATTAGTTTATAATAAAAAACAAACAACACCACCAAGTTATTATACTGAGGGTAGTTTAATATATGCGATGGAAAATCCTTTTGAGTTTGTTGATGATGAGAATGAGAGAAAGATCTTAAAAGAGACGAATGGAATAGGAACTGTAGCCACGCGTGCGGATATATTAGAAAAGCTATTTACAAATGATTATTTAATTTTGGATAATGGAAGAATTAAAACAACAAATAAGGCTAAACAACTTTTAAACTTAGTTCCAAAAAATCTGAAGAGTCCGTCTTTAACAGCAGTTTGGGAGAAGCAACTAGATAATATTGCAAGAAATAAACTTTCTAAAGATAAGTTCTTGAATGATGTAAAACAATATACAAAATCGTGTATTAATGAAATTAAGGACAGTGAAGATAAATTTAAGCATGATAATATTAGTGGTAAGAAATGTGAAGAATGCGATAGTTTTATGCTTGAGGTTGATAAAAAAGGAACTAAAATGCTAAAATGCTCTAACCCAAGTTGTCGTAATCGTAAAGTAATAAGCAGATTAACAAATCTTCGTTGCGATAATTGTCATAAGAAAATGACTTTATTCGGAAACGGAGAGAATGCAACTTATCGTTGTCAATGTGGTAATTCGTTAAAACAAAAAGAAGTGGACAAACGAATTAAATCTAGTAAAAAAGATAAAGCAAGTCGTGTAGATATGAAGAAATATATGAAACAGGAAAAATTAGAAAACAATGCTCTTGCAGGATTAGCTGGATTGAAATTGAAATAAGAGGTGCTAATATGACAGGGAAATCGCCAAGGCAAATTTTGACTGAGTAAAATGTGGAAGATAAAAAACGATAGGATAATTGACTTTTTTCACCTTAAATCTAGTGTTTAAATCGAGTCTATGCTATAATAAATAATGAAAAAATTTGTCTGAGAGGTAAATGATGAAATATGTTTCAGTAGCTGTTGATGGGCCAGCAGGATCGGGTAAAAGTACAATAACAAAAATGGTTGCGAAATCGCTTGGATTTAATTATGTTGATACTGGGGCAATGTATCGTGCATTAACTTATAATTTTTTATCAAATAATCTAAGTGAGTTGGATGAAGAGAGAATTAAAGAATTGTTGAGTAAGGTTCAATTTAGAGTTGAATATGTTGATGGAGTTCAATATGTTTATGTTAATGATGAAGAAGTGAGTGATAAGATACGTACGGCAGAGGTGTCAAAATACACTTCTCTTTTCGCTAAATCTCCAGCTGTTAGAGAATTTTTAATTGATACTCAAAGGAATTTGGCAGGTAGTAACAATATTATTATGGATGGTCGTGATATTGCTTCTGTTGTGTTACCGAATGCTGATGTAAAAATATTTCTAACGGCATCAGTGGAAGAAAGAGCAAGAAGAAGGGTTCTAGATTTTGAACGTCAAGGTATAGAGAATGTTGATTTTGAGAAAGTCAAAGAAGATATTAAAGCTCGTGATTGGCAAGATGAAAATAGAGATATTGCTCCATTGGTACAAGTAGAATCAGCAACATTATTGGATACAACGAGCTTAACAATTGAGGAAGTTGTTGCTAAAATGATTGAATTAGTTAAAACTGTTAAAATATAGATAATGATAGGAGTAGTTTATGTATAATTTTATTAAACTAATATTAGTGGTTTTTTATAAACTATTTTATAAGGTCACTATTGTTAATAAAGAAAAAATTGATAATGCAAAAGGTGTTGTAATTTCAGGAAATCATTTAAGTAATCATGATCCGTTGTTATTCCCAGCTTTTTTTGACAAGAAGATTCGTTTTATTGCTAAAGAAGAGTTGTTTAAAATGGTGTTCGTAAAACAAGCACTAGAAGCTACAGGAGCTATTCCAATTAAAAGGGGTACTTTTGATAGAGCAGCTATAAATACTAGTATTAAATTGCTTAGAGAAGGTGAAGTTGTAGGGATTTTCCCTGAAGGAACTCGTTCTCATTCTAAAGAGTTAGATTTAGGTCAGTCTCACAATGGCGCATCATTTATTGCGACTAGAGCAAAGACAAAAATTATTCCTTTTGCAATAATACCTAGTAAAAATTTCAGAATTTTTTCTAGTATAAAAATTGTCATTGGTGATGAGATTGATGCAGCTTCTTTAAAAGAAGAAGGGAAAACTCATGATGAGATAACTGCTATATTAATGGATAGAATCTCTGAGTTAATCGCAAAGGAGAAGTAACGTGTACGAAAAAACAATAAAATTTAAATTAGAAAAAAAATTCTTTAATCAATCAGGTTATTTAGATAATAAGTATGTATATGATTGGATGAATTTGGCTAAAAAGTATTATTTAAATGGATTAGGTATTGATATTGATTCATTAATTAATTATAATCTATATTATGCTGATATTGATGTTAAATATTCTATTAGAAGTAACATTAGATACAGTAGTCAAGATATCTTCATAAAAACTTGGATAGAAAAACATAGTGGTATTAAAACTATTTTTTCTTATGAATTTTATGTAGATGGCGAAGTAGTGATTATGGGTACTAGTTCACACAATATTCTTGGTACTGACAGCGATCGTGCGATTCGTATTGATCGTAATCTACCAAAATGGGACCAAATCCTAAAAGATGTTGTAGGAAACGAATATAAAGAATAATATTTAATCGGGAGTATCTCGAAGTATGTTTTATATCATATTTTTGAGGTACTCTTTTTTATTTTTAACATATCGTAATATCCATTGTAGTGACCACTTCTATTGATAAAATCTTCATTTTGTTATATACTTTAAAGTGGTTTAAATTGTGTTTATTTTAAATACAGAAGTTTGATTATTAATTAATAGAAAGGTAGATAGTATGATATATTTAGATAATTGTGCTACGACTAAACCGTATAAAGAAGTTTTAGATGCATTTGTAGAAGTAAATAATTTATATTTTGGTAATCCCGCAAGTATCAATAAATTTGGGAAAACTACTAATAAACTCCTTTCTGCAGCTAGAGGTCAAGTGGCATCTATTTTAGGAGTAGACGAAGGTTCAGTATTTTTTACTTCATGTGCTACAGAGAGTAATAATATCGCCTTACTAGGAAGTGTGGAACATAAGAAAGATTTTGGAAATAGAATTATAGTTTCTAAAATAGAACATCCGTCTGTTCTGGAATCATTTAGAGAACTCGAAAGACGTGGTTTCATATTAGATTATGTAAATGTTGATGAATATGGGTTAATTGATTTAGAACATTTGAAAACTTTATTAACAAAAGAGACTATTTTATTAAGTGTGATGCACGTTAATAATATTTTTGGTGCAGTTCAACCAATTGAGAAGATTATAGATATTCTTAGAGACTATCCGAAAGTTCATTTTCATGTTGATGGTGTACAAGGCGTATTAAAGAGTGATATAGATCTTTCAAAAGTTGATAGTTATTCTATTTCTGCTCACAAGTTTCATGGTTTAAAAGGTATTGGGATATTATATTTGAAATCTAGAAGAACTGTTCATAATATTATTTTTGGTGGTGGACAAGAAGATGGTCTTCGTTCTGGGACGGTTAATGTTGCAGCCGCTGTAAGTTTAGCAAAAGCATTGAGGTTATCTCAAGAAAAGATTGTTGAGGCTAAGAAGCGCCATTTTGAATATAAAAAATTAATTGTAGATGAATTTTCTAAGTATAAGCATATTGTCATAAATTCTCCATTAAGAGATGATTTTGTTGACTCGATTATTAATATCAGCTTACCTAAGATAAAAGGAGAAGCGATAGTTAATGCTTTGAATGAAAGAGAGGTTATGGTTTCAACGACAAGTGCGTGTTCTTCAAAAACTTTTCATTTAAATGAGGCGTTATTTGCGAGAGGGTTATCAAAAGAGAATATTGAAGGTAGTATACGTGTTAGTTTTTCATACGAAACTACTAAAAAAGATGTTGAAACATTTGTAGAAGTATTTATAGATGAATACAATAAGAAATTTAAAGAGGTAATTGAAAGTGGAATTTAGTCATATTATAGTAAGGTACGGAGAACTTACGTTAAAATCTGGTAACAGAAATGAGTTTTTAAAAAAACTTACAAAAAATATTCGTTATAATTTACAAGGTTTAACAGGGGTTCATGTTCAAACTAAACGAGATAGAATGTATATTCATTTAGATCATAACGAAGATGTATATAAAATTATGGATAGATTAAAGAAAGTACCGGGTATTCATAATTTCTCACCTGTTTTAAGAGCAGGATTAGATGTGGAGGATGCAAAAAAAGTTATTGATAAATTATTAGAGACTAAGTTAGATAAGGAATATAAATTCAAAATTCAAACAAAGCGTCCTAATAAGAATTTCCCACATAATACTAATGAATTAAATAATTTATTTGGTAGCCATGTACTAGTTAATTATAAAAACTTAAAGGTGAATGTTAAAAAACCGGATTTTATTATTAATGTAGAAGTAAGAAGTGAAGGTATTTTTATATTTACTGATTTTATTAAAGGAGTAGGGGGATTCCCAGTTAATACCTCTTCTAAAGCACTGTTATTATTATCAGGTGGAATTGATTCGCCTGTTGCAGCTCATACTCTACAAGTTAAAGGTGTAGAAGTAGAGATGATTCATTTTCAATCACCACCGTTTACTTCAGCAGAAGCTTTACAAAAGATTTTTGATTTAACTATTAAGCTAAGTGAAGTAGTAGGAAAGATTAAATTACACGTTGTTAACTTTACAAAGTTACAAACTGAAATAGTAAAACGAGTGCCGTCAAATTATACAATGACATCAACAAGAAGATTTATGCTACGTATTGCAGAAGAAGTAGCAAAAAAAGAAGGATGTTTAGCAATAGCTACTGGTGAATCCCTTGGGCAAGTAGCTTCTCAAACACTTGAGTCGATGAACTGTATTAATGAAGTAACGAATTTACCGGTGTTACGTCCATTATTAACAATGGATAAGGTAGATATTATAAAAATTGCTCAAGAAATTGATACATTAGAGATTTCGAATTTACCATTTGAGGATTGTTGTACAATTTTCACGCCTAAAGCACCGAAGACGAAACCTAGACTAGATAAAATTAAAGCATATGAAGCAAGAGATGATTACTCTGAACTTATTGCTGAAACTTTAGATAGTGTGCAGACATATTTATTTGATAAAAATGGGCGTGTAATTACTCAAGATATGAGAGAAAAAGAAGTTAAAAAAGATGAAACTGAAGATTTTTCAGGATTATTATAAAATAGAAAGCGAGATATTTAATGGGAAAAAAAGTAATAGTAATTGGAGCAGGTTTAGCAGGTAGTGAGGCTGCATGGCAACTAGCAAAACGTGGTGTTAAAGTAGATTTATACGAAATGAGACCGAAAAAAATGACACCAGCTCATAAAACACAAAACTTTGGAGAATTAGTATGTTCTAACTCATTAAGAGCAAATAACGTAACTAATGCTGTTGGACTTTTAAAAGAGGAAATGAGAATGTTAGATTCTATCATTATTAAATGTGCAGATGCTACACAAGTGCCAGCAGGTGGTGCGTTAGCGGTTGATAGAGATAAATTTTCTGAAATGATTACAGAAACTATAAAAAATCATCCTAATATAAATGTAATAGGGGAAGAATTACCAACTATCCCTAAAGGTGAAGTACCTGTAATTGTAGCGACAGGGCCACTTACATCTGATGCTTTAAGTTTAGATATTAGAAATTACACTAAACAAGATGGCTTATATTTCTATGATGCAGCAGCACCTATTATTGAAAAAGATTCAATTAATATGGAAAAAGTTTATCTTAAATCAAGATATGACAAAGGAGAAGCGGCATATTTAAACTGTCCAATGACAAAAGAGGAATTTACTAATTTCTATAATGAATTAATAAATGCTGAGGCAGCACCACTAAAAGAATTTGAAAAGGAAATTTATTTTGAAGGATGTATGCCTTTTGAGGAAATGGCAAAACGTGGAGAGAAGACATTATTATTTGGTCCGATGAAACCAGTAGGTTTAGAAGATCCAAAGACAGATAAACGTCCATATGCAGTAGTACAATTACGCCAAGATAATAGCGAGGGTACGTTATACAATATTGTTGGATTCCAAACACACCTTAAATGGGGAGAGCAAAAGAGAATTATTAATATGATTCCTGGTTTAGAAAATGCAAATATTGTTCGATATGGTGTTATGCATAGAAATACTTACTTAAATTCCCCACAATTATTAGAAAAAACGTATAGATTAAAAGAAGAAAATAATATTTATTTCGCAGGTCAAATGACTGGAGTAGAAGGTTATGTAGAAAGTGCCGCTTCTGGTATCGTAGCAGCATTAAATGCACTATACAATACAGAAGACAGAGAAATTATCTTCCCGACTGAAACTATGATAGGTGCGATGGCTAATTATATTGTAGATAATACGAGCAAAAATTTCCAACCTATGAATGCAAATTTTGGTATTATTAAACCTCTTCCTGAAAGAATCAAAGATAAAAAGGAAAAATATGAAAGATATGCTAAAAGATCATTAGAAATGTTAGAAAATTTCAAAATTGATTAAATTAATTTTTAAAAAGTCTTACAATTTATTAAAATTAATGATATAATAATTTAGTAAGTATTTTGTAAGGAGAAAATTAATGGCAAGTTTATTACAAAAAACAAGAAAAATTAGTACAATTTTACAAGAAGGACGCCATGATAATGTTGACTTTGAAGCTATGGCTATGCGCCTAAGTCCAATTCTAGATTCTGTCGTATATATTCTTGATACTGAAGGTAATATACTTGGATATGATTCTATAGTTGATTATTCTAATGAACGTATGGAACAAATTATTCAAGATAGAAAAGTACCAAAAGCATATTTAGATGCTACGTTGAAGGTTTATGCGACTAAAGTAAATATTCCTTTCCAAGAGCCATTATCAATTTTTCCGGATGAAGAGCATGAGCGTTTCGAAGGAAAGAGTTATACTGTTATTCTACCTATTAGAGGTGGGGGAGAGCGTTTGGGTACACTAGTTATCGGAAGAATGGATAGTGACTTTAAAGATGATGATTTAGTACTAGCTGAGTATGCATCTACAGTAGTAGGGATAGAAATATTACATGAAAAACAAGATAAAGAGAAAAACTTAGCTCGAGATAAAGATATGGTAAATATGGCATTGAACTCATTATCATTCTCTGAAAAAGAGGCAATCGAACACATCTTTAAAGAACTTGATGGTACAGAAGGATTACTTATAGCGAGTAAAATTGCTGATAGAGTAGGGATTACTAGATCGGTTATCGTTAATGCGTTAAGAAAATTAGAAAGTGCTGGAATTATTGAATCTAAGTCTCTAGGTATGAAAGGTACTTATATCAAAGTACTTAAAGAATATTTCTTAGAACTTATGTTTTCTAATGAATTTTAATTAAGAAAAATTGTGCAAAAAATAAGGTTGTATACTAAATCCGGGGCATGGAAAAAATTCCAGCCCCGGATTTCAATTT
>NZ_CAUSAI010000040.1:0-15075 GCF_963529685.1 uncultured Gemella sp. | reverse complement strand
TGCTGCTGTTGCTATTGGTGCTTTAGCTGCTGCTTTGTCTGTGATATTCGCATTACCTTCAATTGCGGCATCTTTGGCTTTTTTAGCTGCTTCTACTTCTACTATTGCACCTATTTTATCTAATGCTAAAATCCCTTTATCTCTCTCAGTGTTAACCTTAGTCTCAGTATCAGTATCTGTCTTATTAATATTATCTTTCGCTGTTTGTGCTGCATGAGTAACCATCGCTTTAAAATCAGCTACTTCAGTAGAAGTAAGCACATTTTGTTTACTATCTATTACTCTATTTTGTTTCTCTGCTTCTGTTGTTATTGCGTTTATTGCTCCATTCTTATCTACTGCAGGTGTCGGATTTCCCACAGTTGCCGGATCACTATAATATGAACCACGTATACCTGGGTTTGTATCTGGTGTTCTTCCTGAAAGTTCACTAGATAATTCAATAACTGTTAAAGCTCGAATTTCCCTTGCAGGCAAATTCTTTTTATAGTCGCTTTCTTCTATCGTAACAGTGGTATTTCCTTCTGTGACAGTTTTTGTAGCTAATATATCATAATCATGCGGGTTTTGATTTTGATCGTCCTGTGTATAATCTGTAGAATCATATGAACCTATTAAATATACCTTCATTTCAGCTCCAGTCGGAATCTTAGGAGCTACCGGAAGTGTGACATTAATAGTAGGTTTTGTCCCTGCCTTGTCTTTCAAATAGTCGTTTATTGTTGTTCCTTGTGGTACATTACTTGGAACTTCAATTGTTGGTTTTTGAAACGGATGATATACTCCGACTTGAAATGTTTTTTGCCCGCTACCTGTTTTTACAGTTACATTGATAACATCACTACCTTTTTTCGAATCAGAAAATCTTCCTGATACAGTTAACACTGCATTTTTACTTCCAACATTTTTTGGAGTCAATGTTAAGGCTGCACCAGAAGCACTAGTTGCTGTTAACTCAGTAATATTATTACTACCAGAAACAATTTTAATAGGTACTTTGAAAGTTGAATCATCATTACGCACTACAAATACTCTTCTATCATTAGTTCTGTAAGAATCCCCAAAACCACTCTTAATTCCCCATTCAATATCTGTTAGTTCTGTACTTGCATCTCTAAACCCACTACCTTCAGATCGAGTAGTCCCGTTCATACTATGATTATGTCCTGCAATATTTGTGCCATTTGGTTCAGTATTTTCTGCGTTTCTTCCTGCTGTTGCTTTACCATTTGTTGTATTTGGTTTAGGAGTGTTATCTTGTGGTAATTTTGAAGTTTTTTTCACTACTAATTTGCTATTTTTATAAGTAAATAGCGTTCTCCACGCAGCTTCAACTTCTTCTTTATTTTGAGCTGTTTCAAAGACCTCTTTTGCTTTAGCTAATTCTGTTTTTAACACTTTTACAGATTCTTCTGTATATTTTTCTAAGTTTAATCCTTCAACTTCTTTTATTAACGTTTCTAATTTCGCTTTATTAACAGTAGCTTTAGGTTTTTCTGGCTCTATTTTTCCTTCTTTAGCCGGTGTCGGATTAAACTGAGCTCCTGTAGCTGATTGATTTCCTGTTATTGCTCTTTCTTCACCTTTGGGTACTACAGTTGTATTGCTTTCTCCCGTTAGTACTGGTGCACCTGTTTGTTCTCCCGCCATCGCTACCGCACCTGCACCGAAGAACACGCTACATCCTATAGCAACAGAAGCTATCCCTACTTTAAATTTTTTAATTGAGTAGGTTTCTACTTTTGTCCCTTGCTTTATTTTTTTTAAATACTGATTATTTTTTCCTACCAAAATAATTCCCTCCTTAAATTTCTTTAAATAAAGTTATATAATCGATATACAAACTACTATTATTTTATAGTATGTAATAACTAAATCGCATTTAGCACCGATTCCCTTTTATTTTTGATTAGCTATACAATCTTACAATATTGATAAAAATATAAAATATTTTTTATGTGTAAAATTAATATGATAATACATTAATAATAATTTATTTATATAAGATACAGTTCGATATATATATATATATATATTAGCACTTTATGAAGAAATTTAAAAGTAAAAACCGAAAAAATATATGTTTTTTTATATTACAATTCTCTTAATAAAAACTGAAATATATGTAAACTTTATAAAAAAGAAGATATCATAATACACAAATTTAAAACATAAAAAACGACTCAAGAATGCCGTTTCATAGAAACTGATTCTATTACTTCGTTATTTGTAATTCATTAGATTCACCAATCACTTTCATAAAAGAATTCATGTGCTAATAACGTACCACAAATACCTTTATATAAAAAGAGAGCGACACGAAACATGATTTCTAAGAAATCACGATTTCCGAATCGCTCTTTTTTTAATTATCTCTAACTTTAATTTTAACCATAAGCATACTTACTAAAGTTATACCTATTACAATAAGGAAAATAGATTTACTTTGCGTGAAACCAAACAATCCATTTTTAACGTGTTTAGCTATCCACACATAAACATAATCTCCGTAGTAAATACCTAACGCGAAGAATGCTTGATAGATTCCCATACTTATATTACGATACTCTCTATCAAAATATTGCATAGCTAAAGAAATTAATGCATTATAGGCTCCACCATATCCTAATCCATTTAAGATATAACTAGCATAAATAACATACGGATTGTTAACATATAACGCTATTACATAAAATGCTAATGAACATCCTAATAGGAATAATAAGGTCTTTTGTATACCCCATTTTCTTGTAAAATATACCCCTACAAGAACTCCCGCAATAAGCTGAGGTACTGCAAAAACAGCATCCATATACGCAAGCATAAGAGGTGTCATGTTTAACTCTGTTTTACCATAAGCAATCATATTAGCGCCACTTGTTGAGAATTTTATAAACGAAAGCAATAAAGCTAATAAACAAATATAAATAAAACTCTTATGCTTAATTACCACTTTTACCTTATCGAATGAAAAATCACTATCAACAGGACGATAATCTTTCATCATAAACGATAATATAAACGTTACTATTGCAATAGCACCCGTAACTATCCACATATAATCAAAATGCTTATACGTGTTCATTGTAAAAACATATTGTATAGGAGCTGCAATAAATTCAGCTAATAATGGGGCTACAGATAATATCGAAACTGAGACTGCCGCTTTATCTTTAGAAAATGTCTCTGAGAAAATAACATTAAATAATGCAAGCATAGTTGCACTAATACCCAACGACAATGAAGATAAATATAAAGTTACGTAATTACCATTAAATGCAACTAAAAATGAAGTCACTATTAGTAAAAATAGTGAAATTTGCACAAATATTTTACGTCTTTTAAATATATCACTCGCTAAAAACATCGGCAACCTTATAATTAAACTTGTAAGCCCATATCCTGCTGCTATTTGGGCTGCGAGTACCGGCGTTAAAGAAAGTCCACCTTGTTCAATCGGTGTGATTGCGTATAACTTCCTATAAGCACGTATAATACTTATCGCAGACCAGAATAAAACTAATATCCAAAATATTATTATTTGATCCCTATTTAATTTAAATTTCTTAGATAAGAAAATTACTAAAATTAAAATTAACGCAATCATAATAAATGAAAATAAAATTTTTGTTTTAACCATCTCCCAACTATATAATTTAAGTAATTTTTTTACAAAACGTTGTAACCATAACCTTCGGCACAACATTTTAATCCAACTTCAACATTATACCATAAAAATAAGACTTGTATAGCGAAAAAACTCATTAAATTGTTTTTGAAAGTGTTAAAAAACTTATTTGTATATGAGGGTACATTTTAGAGATAACTTTAGCACAACCCAACAGTGTGTTTCCACTCGTATATATATCATCTATAATTAAAATACTCTTAATATTCTCTAAACTGTGTATATCAGATAAAAAATAATATTTATTCTCAATTCTTTCTTTATGCAATTTTGATTGTTTTTCTCTATATTCGCAACCAAGAAGTTTTACAAATTCCACATCACATACCTTGCAAATCTGTTCAATATGATCAAATCCCCGAATAATCTCTCGAATGCTATTAGCTGGAACAATGGTAACTAAATCAAATTCATTAAAAGAAAAAAAATTCTCAAAAAGCTTTTTAAATTTTAACGAGTTAGCCACATCTCCAAAATATTTTATTGAATAAATAACATCTTTTATAAATTCATAATCTGAAAAATAATATAACGAATAGCTCCCAACTTCTATAACATTTATATCAATATGTTCTTTACATGTAGTACAAAGTTGAAATTTCTCCTTTTTCTCAAATAATGTATCAAACCCCAATTTTTCTCTAATTTCTAATCCACAAAAACTACATTTCATATTCTACCTCTATTTAATTTTCTATATTTAGCTAAATTATTCATATACTCAATCTCTTTAACCGCTGCTTTCATAGCCTTACTTATCTTATCAGCTAAAAATACAATATCACCAGAATTATCATAATCTTTTCTACCTACTCTTCCCGAGATTTGAATCAAAGCAGCTTTCGTAAAATTTATATGATTCGCATCAAAAACTAAAACATCCAAATAATCAAAAGTTACCCCACGTTCCAATATTGTAGTAGTTACAAGAATATCTATTTCTCTATTATAAAATCTTTGAATTTTCTCGCTTCTCTGCTTATCTTCACTATACACAAAGTCTATTAATACTTTTTCCGGTAAAATCTTCTTAAAATATAAAACCGCAGACTCACACATTCCTATCTCTGGAATAAATATTAATACACGTCGATTTTTCTCTAGACTACTCATTATAAATTCTTGGATGAACTTGGATTTTTTTGAAAATTCAAACACCTCAGCTTTTTCAATTTTTATTTTTGGCACAGGCAACAGGTATCTATGGTATCGTATAGGTATTTTCACGATTTCTTCAACACTAGATTTAACCTTATCAGACGGTGTTGCAGATAAAAATACAAATACCCCCTCTTCTCTCAAACTGGTTCTAGCTCCATTTTCCAAACATTCGTCCCCAGAATACGGAAAAGCATCAACCTCATCAATAATAATAACATCAAAGTAATTATAGTATTTAACAAGCTGATGGGTAGTCATAATATAAAAATTCGAATCCTCTAATGTTTTTTCTTCACCATGTAAGACACTTATCGGATATCCTCTAAAATCACGCATAAATCTTTCAACCAGTTCTTTTACTACATCTCTTCTCGGAATAGCTAGGCAAATTCGCTTATTAGATAAAAGTGCTTGATATATCGCAGCATACACTATTTCTGTCTTCCCTGCACCACAAACCGCCCATATTAGCGTGCTGTTGCCATTTTTAATGTTATGAACTAAAGAAACACTTGCTTCTTCTTGAATATCACTTAACTTTACACTTGGCAACTTTGGCATTTCCAAGTCAGGCATCGGTATATTTATGTGAAATTTTATACAATAATCATCACTTCTTCCAAAATCTATACATCTTTTACAATACGTAATTTTCTGATCTTTGCTTATAAAACTAAAAAATAAATTTTTATCTTTGTTATCACACTGTAAGCAATGGAATCTATCCCCATTCGACCTTAGTGAATATATCTTTTCAATATAAGGACAATTATCTAAATAATGAATCTTTATATTTAATTTTAATAACCTAGAAATAGATAAAAGCAGCCCATTGTACTTTCTTAAAAAAGATAAATCTTCCTCTTTTAAAGTACAGACTGCTCCTGTCGTTACATCATTATAAATCTCTTCAAAATCCTCATTAATTTCCCCAAAATTATCATAGCTTTCTTTAATATTCCTATAATTTACACTTTTTTCTTCACTACTCATTTTTGAATAATAAACTACATACAGCGCTTCTATAAATTCACAGTACTCCCTAAAAAACATTTTTCACAACTCCCTACCTATAAATTTTCAATAAATTTTTTCAGTACTTTTCCTCATTTTATTAACATTTTAAGTTTATATATATCCTTCTAACTTCATACTATTCACGTTTAATTTTATTTTAACAAAAATATATTTATAAAGCAAAATAAATGTATATTTTCTAAAAGCAACATTTTTATGCAAACTGTATTGCTAACGTTATCAAAAAGTGGTATAATAAAACTATAAAAAGAGGGGGAACCCCCTATAAAGTAGCTAGTCTACTTTATGAAAGGAGTGCTTTAAAATGTTAAGATATCAAGTACGAGGAGAAAATTTAGAAATTACTCAAGCAATTAGAGAATATGTTGAGAATAAAGTTTCTAAATTAGAAAAATACTTTGCTGACAGTTTAGAAGCGAACGTTTATGCTAACGCTAAAGTATACAAAAATAATAAGAAAAAAATAGAAATCACTGTACCACTTAAAGGTGTAACACTTCGTGCAGAAGAAACTAACGAAGACTTATACGCCGCTGTTGATTTAGTCGTGGATAAACTTGAACGTCAAATGAGAAAACACAAAACAAAAATCAATAGAAAAGGTCGTGAAAAAGGATTTGTTGAAGAAAATATTCTTACTGGCGAACTAGAAGAAACTGAAGAAACTGCTTTAGACTTCGGTAAAGTTAAACAACTTAAAGTAGAAGTTATGACAAGAGAAGAAGCTGTATTCCAAATGGAACTTCTAGGACACGATTTCTTCGCATTCTTAGATAGTAATACTAACGAAATTTCTGTTGTTTACAAACGCCGCGACACTGGATACGGAGTTTTAGAAATTTCTAAATAATTAATAATGAGTTTAAACTTAATCAACCATCTTCCGTAGATGGTTGATTTTTCTTTGAAAATACAATAAAATTAAAAGAAAGAGAAATGATAAGTAAACAAAATGATTTTACATCTCAATTCCTTTGAATATTTAAATTTATATATAATTATGTATTTCATGTTCTCTATCGTGGTGGCGACAAAATTGAATTCAATTTTGTTAGGAGAAAATGAGACTTACGGCTCATTTTCTAGCTGTAGAATCCATTTTTCATGTGTAATCACATGAAAAATTAGTCGGAAGCGTCCTTCACCGCAATAAGAGAACATGAGAAATATTTTATTCTATACACATTACACAAAATATACTAGGAGGATTTCTTATGACAAAAAAAGTTGCTTTATTCGTTGAAAACGGAAGTGAAGAATTGGAGCTTATCGCTCCACTTGATATACTACGCCGTGCAAATATTCACGTTGACTTAATTTCTGCCAACAATGAAGATTATATAACAAGCTCTCACGACGTGAAAATAATAGTAGATAAAAAGATTAATGACATCGACAATATCTTAGACTATGATGCTATAGTAATCCCTGGCGGAATGCCAGGAAGTACACTGCTTCGTGATAATGATAAAATTATTAAATTCTACCAAGATATGTATAACGCTGGAAAACTTGTTGCAGCTATCTGTGCCGCTCCTATCGTTTTAAGTAAAGCAGGTGTACTAATCGACAAAGAAGCTACTTCTTATCCAGGTTTTGATAATGAAATCAACTGCAAATTATACAATAACGAAAAAGCAGTAATCGTTGATAAAAACGTCATCACTGCCCAAGGTCCAGCCGTAGCTATTCTATTCGGTTACGAAATAGTTAATTATTTACTACAAGACGACACTGCTCAAAACATTAGTAACGCTATGTTAGTACCAACTTTAAAAAACAACTTATAAAACGTAAAACTTAAGACCCCAGATTAAAATATCCGAGGTCTTTTTTTACGTTCTATTATTTAGTTAATTCTTCTAATTCTTTCATCGCAGTAAGCACAACTTCCGGAGTACAAACATCAACCGCAAGTTTAAATGTTTCTTTCTCACTAGCTGCAAATTCTGCAATTTTTTGCATTTTCGCTTCTACATCTTCTGTTACATTAACACAAGCTAAGTTGTAAGCTAAATCATTAGCTTTATAGAATGGAACAAGTTTCTCAACTTCATCTTTCTTACCTTCCGCAAGTAATTGAACTAAGATACCATAAGATACTTTTGTACCGTGCAATACAGAGTGTGTTTCTTTAACTAAACTCATACCGTTGTGTACTGCGTGAGCTCCTGCCATACGTCCATAGTGAACACCGAAGCATCCAACACATCCAGAGATAGCGAATACTGTATCCACCGCATTTTTGAAACTTTCTGTTACTTCACCTTTTTCCATAGCTTCTAATGCGCCATTAGCATCACGTAAAAGCACATCACGAGTGATTTTAGCTGCTTCTAACCCCATTCTTACAAAAGGATCATTAAATTTATTATTTCTTTCTACTAAAACTACTGCTTCATACCATTTAGCTAAAGTATCTCCGATACCTGCTACAAAGTATTCTTTTGGTGATTCTAACAATAAATCTAAGTCAGCTACACAAGCATAAGCTGTACGTTTAAAGTATGCAACCTCTCTAAATGTGTGATCTGGGTGATAAACCGCTGCTACCGGTGCATAAGGTGCGCAAGTTGCAATTACTGTTGGTACTGTCATATACTCAACATTTAAGTTTTGTGCTACACCTTTCGCAGTGTCGATAACACGTCCTCCACCTACTCCAAGAACTACATCAACACCTTCACCGTACTCATCAGCAATGCGTTGCATATCCTCATACGATGCTGATCCATCATATTTCGCTACCCTAAACTCTCTATTTCCTTTATAAAACTTTGTAAACGCCGCATAAGATTTTTCTCCAGTAACAATCAAAGGAGTCTTAAACCCTTCTAATCTGTTATCAAGTGCAGACAATGCCCCACTTCCTGAAATATATTCACTTACCCCTGGTCTCGCTACATTTGCTAATTTAAACATTTTACATCTCTCCTTCGTTGTCAATTTTTAGTATTTTTTGTAATGTAATTATGATTATAACATTTCCGAAAACTAAAATCAATAGTAAGTTAAAAATATTTTATTTTCTGACAATTATTATGAAATTTTAAAATCCTATCATCTTTATTTAGACGACAAAAAAATCAAGATAATAGTCTGAAGTTTTTGATAATCATTAGACCTTACAACAGCCTTATCTTACTTCTCTATTACCTTAATTTTTATATTATTATCTAGGGAAGAATATAGTCCCCTCTTTTTTAGTCTGTCCTTTTGTTATTGATTCTACAATGGTACTAGCTTTTTCTAATGCAACTATTTCCCCATCTAATTTCTCTATTAAAATTTTTCTACCTTTATATGGAGTATAGACACTTGTTTGTACATTATCAATCCTTAAATAATAACATTCGTCTAGCCCATTTTTAGCTAACATATTTTTAATCTGAGCTAGATTTTCTTCACTATAATCTACATACTCAAACAGGTTTCTATTTTGTAATCTTTTGGCAAGATCTGCAGCAATACTGTCCCCTTTTTCTTGTATCAACGTACAACAATATAACAAAGCATTTTCATCTAATTTAAAATACTCTTCTTCTGTTACTTCTGACTTTTCTAAGAAAGGTATCAACACCCTCATATCATCAAAGTAAGATTTATTTTCGGCAAAAATATCCTTTAATCTATTAAACAATTGAATAAACACCGCCTCATAACTTCTTGCTACAGGATGATAATAAACTTGCCAGTACATCTGATATCTAGCCATAATATAGTCCTCTACGCTATGGATACCAGTATGTTTTACAACAATTACTTTTCTGCCTTCATCAGTTTTCCTAACACGTATAGTTCTTAATATTCTTTCAAGATCAAATTGACCATAACTTGTTGCTGTAAAATAAGAATCACGTAATAAATAGTCCATCCTATCTGCATCAAGCTGTCCCGACACAATCTGATTCAATATATCGTTACTATGAGCATGCTGAATTATCGAAACGACATCTTCAGGTAACGCTTTTGAAACGGACTTTAATATAGAATTCAATTCTGTGTTTCCTAGTATAATTTTTACTGTATATTCCTCATGACTATGCCTAGTAACATGTTCAAATGCATGAGAAAACGGACCATGCCCTACATCATGTAGCAACCCAGCTAGCATTACACATACTTTTTCATATTCAGTCAATTCCGCACTCAATGACTTAATTTCCGTCACCATTCTTCTAACTATCTCATATACACCAAGTGAATGAGAAAACCTCGAGTGTTCCGCTGTTGGATATACTTGAAAATCTCCACCAAGTTGTCTTATCCTACGTAATCTTTGAAACTCTTTGCTATCTAAACAGTTCCAAATAACCTCATAATGAATATGTATATAGCTATGCACTGGATCTTTTAGTACCTTTGTCTCATCTAATTTTCTTAATTCCATCACTTTTTCCTCATTGTAACCGTTATCTTCCATATATTTTACTCTTATTATATCAAAGTATAAAAAAAAGACAAGCCTAAGCTCATCTTTTCCACTTTTATTTTTATTTTTCGTCTACTACGTATGGTAAAAGTGCCATATGTCTGGCTCTTTTAATTGCTGTAGTTAACATTCTTTGGTACTTAGCTGAAGTACCTGTTACACGACGTGGTAAAATTTTCCCACGTTCTGAGATGAATTTTTTAAGTAATTCTACATCTTTGTAGTCGATATATTCTACGTTATTTTTAGTGAAATAACATACTTTTTTACGACGACGCATGTTGTTACGACGATTGTTAGTTACTGCCATTGTGCATGTCCTCCTATGTAATTTTAGTCTTCTTTAAACGGATTTACTACATCCTGCATGAAGTCATCATCTAAATTACTTGGGAAGTTTTCCCCAAAATCAGAGAATGATGAACTATCATTAATAAAATCTTGCATAGCTGAATTAGCTTGTCCAAAGTTTTGATTAGTATTGTTGTTATAATAATTTTGATTATTGTTATTATACGCTGGTTGTGATTGAGGTTGATTAAAACTCATTGAGTCAAAACCATTGTTTTGTCTACTATGAGAGCTATTTTTAGATTCAAGGAATTGAACACTTTCTGCTACTACTTCAGTAACATAAACAGTGTTTCCATCTTTACCTTGATAATTTCTAGTCTGTATTCTACCTTCAACAGAAATCAGACTTCCACGTCCTAAGAAACGTGCCATATTTTCTGCTTGCTTTCTAAAAGCTACACAGTTAATAAAATCTGCTTGTCTTTGACCATTTTGGTCAGTGAATGTTCTGTTTACAGCTACTGAGAAATAAAGCATTGGAATATTCGAACTAGAATATCTCAATTCTGGATCTTTAGTTAATCTACCTACTAATACTACACGATTTACCATAGTATTTCACCCCTTATTTTTCTAATCTTACTACCATGTGACGGATGATGTCATCGCTAATTTTTGCTAAACGATCGAATTCTTTTGTAGACGCATCTGTTGCTGAAGTTAATTCTACTACATAGTAGTAAGCATCACTGAAGTCTTCGATTTCATAAGCTAGGCGTTTTTTACCTAAATCTTTAACTTCTACTGCTTCTGCACCTTCTGAAAGAATATTTACGAATCTATCAACCACAGCTTTTTTAGCTTCTTCTTCGATACGTGGTTGAACAGCAAACATTACTTCATATTTTCTCATGTGTGTTACCTCCTTTTGGTCTTTGCGACTCTCTAGCTTTCTAAAGAGTAAGGAGTAATAAAATTACTCTAGCGACTATTATATCAAGTATAGAAATAAAAAGCAACTAATAACTATAATTTTTATAAATTTCTTCTTGAATTTACTTTGGGAATTTACCGCTTTTAATTTAAAATATGTATTAACATTTCAATGTTTCTTATGATTAAAAATGTTCACCTAACCAAAGATAAGTTTTTAATAATAACCTATTATCATACTCACAAACTTTATTTCAATATTTTAATATACATAAAATAATCTCTCTTCTATTATATAATAGTATTCCATTTTAATTAAACGATAGTAGTTATCAATTAATCAATCTTTATTTTTAACATAATATTTCACTCTTTACAAGTCCGCACACCTTCTTATTCTGTTATATAACATAAACTTTATGGAACTTAATATAATAAAAAGATACTTTAATTATAAGATATTTTATTTATATAACAGAATTTTAGATAAGAAGAAACTTTCTTCTCGAATAAATATTTGTACATTCAAATTGAATAAAAAAATATATATTTTATATAGTTTTCAGTTATAATACAGCTATTTACTTGCTTATTTTTAGATGATAAAATATAGCTGTAATCAAATAAGAGGTGTTTATAACAATGGAGATTGATTTTTAAAATCTTATAGATTTTAAATAACATATATTCTCTTACAGTTATAAATTTCCTAATCAAAAGGAGTTAAATATTATGGCAAAAGAAAAATTACAAACTGTAGATCCAGTTGAGGAAGTAAATACGTTAGTATCAAAAGCATTGGTTGCTTTAGATGAATTCAAAAAGATCGAAGATCAAGAGAAAATTGATGCAATAGTTCAAGCAGCAGCCGTTGCAGCTCTTGAAGCACACGGACAACTAGCTGTTGCAGCAGTTGAAGAAACTGGTCGTGGTGTTGTTGAAGATAAAGCTATTAAAAACTTATATGCATGTGAATATATCGTAAACTACATGCGCAATCTTAAAACTGTTGGAGTAATCAATAAAGATGACGTTGATGGACTTACAGCAATAGCTGAACCAGTTGGTGTTGTTTGTGGTGTTGTACCAACGACTAACCCAACATCAACAACAGTATTCAAATCTCTAATCTGTTTAAAAACTCGTAACCCAATAATTTTCAGTTTCCACCCATCTGCAAATGAATGTTCTAAACAAGCAGCACGTATCGTTCGTGATGCTGCAGTTAAAGCAGGTGCTCCTGAAAACTGTATCCAATTTATCGAAAAACCTTCAATGGAAGGAACTCACGCACTTATGAACCATGATGGAGTAGCTACTATCCTTGCTACTGGTGGTAACGCAATGGTTCGTGCAGCTTACTCTTGCGGTAAACCTGCTCTAGGTGTTGGTGCTGGTAACGTACCTGCTTATGTACACAAAGACGCTAAACTTAAACAAGCAGTTAACGACATCGTATTAAGTAAAGCATTCGACAATGGTATGATTTGCGCCAGTGAACAAGCCGCAATCGTTGATAAAGAATTATACGATGAATTCGTTAAAATCATGAAATCACATCGAGTACACTTCGTAACTAAAGAAGAAAAAGCTAAATTAGAAAACTTACTGTTCGGTGTTGAAGCAAACTCTGAAAACTGTGCCGGAGCTAAATTAAACTCTGTTATCGTAGGTAAACCAGCTACAGAAATCGCTAAATTAGCTGGATTTGAAGTACCAAAAGGAACTGTAATCCTAGCTGCTGAATGTAGCGAAGTTGGAGTTAAAGAACCACTTACTCGTGAAAAATTATCTCCAGTTTTAGCTGTATTAAAATCTACTAGCACTGAAGATGGTATCGAAAAAGCTAGACAAATGGTTGAATTTAACGGTTTAGGGCATACTGCAGCAATCCACACTCAAGATGAAGAAGTTGCTGAAGTATTCGGTAAAGTTGTTCGAGCATGCCGTGTAGTTTGGAACTCCCCTTCTACATTCGGAGGAATCGGGGATGTTTACAACGCATTTATCCCATCTCTAACTCTTGGATGTGGTAGCTATGGTCGCAACTCAGTATCAGGTAACGTTAATGCAATCAACTTACTAAACATCAAATTAATCGGACGTAGAAACAACAATATGCAATGGTTCAAATTACCTCCAAAAGTTTATTTTGAGCCAAATGCAATTAAGTATCTTAGTGAAATGGAGGGTTTAGAGAGAGTAATGATCGTAACTGATGAATCTATGGTTAAACTTGGGTTTGCAGGACGTATCATCGATCAATTAAACCGTCGTAAAAATAAAGTTCAATATGAAGTGTTCGCTGGAGTAGAACCAAACCCAGATATCACAACTGTAAAACGCGGATTAGAAATCATGAACACTTTCAAACCTAACGCTATCGTAGCTCTAGGTGGTGGATCTCCAATGGACGCAGCTAAAATCATGTGGTTATTCTACGAAAGACCAGATGCTGACTTTACTGAACTAGTTCAAAAATTCGCAGATATTAGAAAACGTACTGTTAAATATCCTCACTTAGGACAAAAAGCTACATTCATCGCTGTACCAACTACATCAGGTACTGGTAGTGAAGTTACACCATTCGCAGTAATCTCTGATAAAGAAAATGATAAAAAATATCCGTTAGCAGACTATGCTATCACTCCACACGTAGCAATCGTTGACCCAGTACTAGTTCAAACAGTACCAGCTAGACCAACAGCTGCAACAGGTATGGACGTATTAACACACGCAACTGAAGCTTATACTTCTATTCTTGCTAACGACTATACTGACGGATTAGCACTTCGCGCAATCAAACTTGTATTCGAAAACTTAGAAAAATCTGTTAAAGAATTTGACAAAGATGCTAGAGAAAAAATGCACAATGCTTCTTGTTTAGCAGGTATGGCTTTCGCTAACGCATTCTTAGGAATTTCTCACTCAATGGCACACAAAATCGGTGGTAAATTCCACACTATTCACGGTGAAACAAACGCAACATTATTACCATACGTAATCAAATACAACGGTACTCGTCCAGGTAAAGTGGCTCTATGGCCTAAATACGAACACTATCAAGCGGATGAAAGATTCCAAGATATTGCTCGTATGCTAGGGTTAAAAGCTGATACTCCTGAACAAGCAGTTGATTCTTATGCTCAAGCAGTATTTGAACTTGGTAAACGTGTAGGAACTCCAATGTGCTTCAGAGATCACGGTGTAGATTACGAAGCATTCAAAGCAGCTCTACCTACTTTAGCAATGGATGCATATGAAGATCAATGTACTCCAGCTAACCCAAGATTAGCTCTAATCAAAGATATGGAAGGTATCATGGAAGCAGCTTGGTTCGGATTTGACGAGAAAAAATTCGTAGAAAATCAATAAGCTATTCATTCAAATAACTAAACATTAGACTCATACTTCCTTTCATCCGAGAAATAATGAATAGAAACAGCCCCTTAGAAAATATCTAAGGGGATTGTTTTTCATACTCTAACGAACGTCGTTACATGGCTGTAGGCTCACACGATGGAACTAG
>NZ_CAUSAI010000039.1:0-15272 GCF_963529685.1 uncultured Gemella sp. | reverse complement strand
CTCTTGTTTAACCTCAATACCGTTTGAGAGATATGTAAATTTTGAATTCTACCAAACTAAACTGGGTGAACGTGTTCGCGATAAAATGTTTGAGAGATATGTAAATTTTGAATTCTACCAAACATAAAATATAAAAAAGATATGGAAGAAGCCGTTTGAGAGATATGTAAATTTTGAATTCTACCAAACAAAAGATAGTGAATTAAGGCGTTTAGGTTGTTTGAGAGATATGTAAATTTTGAATTCTACCAAACTATAGAAGTAATTATTACCTAGGAGATATGTTTGAGAGATATGTAAATTTTGAATTCTACCAAACTACACCTCTTGAGCATAAGGACATATTTAGTTTGAGAGATATGTAAATTTTGAATTCTACCAAACAGAGTTTGGATTATTTGAAAAATGGATTCGTTTGAGAGATATGTAAATTTTGAATTCTACTAAAATAATTTATGTGAAATATTCTAATGATATTTATATATAAGATTATTGATGAGATAACATTGAGTGTTATTTGATCTATAATCTTATTTTTGATTACATAAATAAAGCTGCATAAGAATGCATAGAAAAAGCGTTCACGTTAATTTTAATAAACGTAAACGCTTGTTAGTATTCTCTTATCTCGCTATCTCCTCAATAATCGTTTCTAACTTCATAGATCGACTAGCTTTGAATAAGATAACTTCGTTTTTATGTTTGTTATTTTTTAGATATTCACTAACTTTTGCTGTAGTAGGGAAGTGTAGTGTTTTTATTTTATCGTTTTTAATTTGTTTAGTAATGTTTTCGGCTAATTCTCCGACGCTAATTACTAGGTTAATATCTTTTGTATTGTTAGAAATGTATTCACCAACATCTCCGTGGAAGTTAATTTCGTTTGGTCCAAGTTCAAACATACTTCCTAATACTAGAGTTTTATAATCAAAATCATCAAAGCTATTTACAACATCAACGGCAGCTTTCATAGATGTAGGGCTCGCATTATAAGCATCATTGATAATTAGAGAGTCCTCTCTGTACGGGATACTTTGTAGACGCATTCCTGTGATTTCCACTGTATTTTCAATAGCTTTTCGGATTTCTGCATTAGTTAATCCTATTTTACTTGCGATTGCTACTGCGAACATAATGTTATATAAATTATGTTTACCTTTTAATTTAGTAAAGTAATATTCCTCGCTTATATTTAATTTAAAATCAATCTTATCGCGGGCAATTATATAATTTTCTAAAATAATATCATTATAGCTATTTTCACCACAAGCGGTAGCCTTAATATCAGAAGATTCTACTAATGTTTTTAGAAGTACCTCGTCCCCATTATAGACAAAATATCCGTCTTTTTTCATGCCGTTAGTAATTTCAAACTTAGCTCTAGCAATTCCTTCTCGTGATTTAAAGAATTCAATGTGACTTTCACCAATATTAGTAATTACTGTATAATCAGGTTCAACCATTTTTGATAAGAAATCCAATTGACCAAACCCATCGGCTCCCATTTCAAGTACTAGTATTTCACTGTCCTCTGGTGCTGCAAGAATAGTTAGTGGCACTCCAAGTTCATTATTAAAGTTTCCTTGTGTTTTATGAACTTTGAATTTTGTAGAAAGGACACTAGTAATAATGTCTTTTGTCGTAGTTTTTCCATTGCTACCTGTAATAGCAATAGTTTTAGCTTTTAAGCTATTTAGATAGTACTTTGCTAAAGTTTGAATAGCTTCATAGCTATCATTAACATAGATAATATTATTATCAGATTCAAAATCCTCTTTTAGAGATAAACTTGCTGCTGCACCTTTTTCAAAGGCACTTTCTATATAGTTGTGACCATCTACATTTTCACCTAAAAATGGTATAAATAAATCACCTTGTTTAACTTTTCTACTGTCGATAGCAATGCCAGTAATTTCTACATTGTTAGTAATATTTACCTTTTTTGCATTTAATATTTTTTCTAAATCTGTAACTAAATATTTCATGGTCAATCCTATTCTTCAGTTAATAAATTTTTACGATCTTCATAACGTTCAACAGCAAGCGTGAATAGTTCTTCGATAATTTCAGAATAACTTACATTCATATTTGCCCATAGTGAAGGGAACATTGAGAATGGAGTAAATCCTGGCATTGTGTTTACTTCATTAATGAAAATTTCTCCTTCTTTTGTATAGAAGAAGTCAGCACGTACCAATCCAGAACCACTAATTGCACGGAAAGCAGTTGCTGCCATTTCTCTAAATTTAGGGTAAAGTGTAGTATCAATTGGTGCAGGAATATCCATACGAGATTGTCCATCAGTATATTTCGTCTCGTAATCATAGAATTCTGTAGTTGAAATATTTACGATTTCTCCAGGATCTGTTGTTTTCACTTTATTATAACCTAAAACCGCAACTTCGATTTCTTTAGCACCTACGGCACCTTGTTCAACAATGATTTTTTTATCAAATTTAAGAGCCTCTTCAATACCGTGAACTAAAGCTTCTTCATCGTTACAACGACTAATACCTACAGAAGATCCTAAGTTTGCAGGTTTAACAAACACAGGAAAATTTAGTTTTTCGGCAATTTCAGAAATAATAGCGTCTTTTTTATTTTTCCAAGTATACTCGATAAAATGAACGTAAGGAAGTTGAGGTAAATCATATGCTGAGAATAATTGTTTCATAACGACCTTGTCCATACCAGCAGCACTAGAAAGTACGTTATTACCAACATAGGCAATATCCATAATTTCTAATAGCCCTTGAATAGTTCCATCCTCACCATTCGGCCCATGAAGAACAGGGAAGACAATGTCAAACTTACGCCCATCTTCGAATAGTAATCCACTAATATCATTATCGAAATTTGAGAATACTAGGTTGTGTTGATCAGTTACTTCTGATGTAATTTTTTCGCCACGAGCCCAAGCTCCTTCTAATGAGATAAAGATTGGGAATACATTGTATTTTTCTTTATCAATTGCATTTATTATTGATTTTGCTGTTAATAGTGATACAGAGTGTTCAGCACTTTTACCACCGTATATAATTCCAATATTTTGTTTAGTCATGTTTTAATCTCCTAAGAAATAAAAATTGTTTTTGTCTTTAATTATAATGCATTTCATAAGTTTGTTTATGCATCAGCTATAATTTATCTTTGTCGAATAAGATATAAAAATTAGCATATCTTATTATACCATAAAAATTTAAAAGTAGAATAAATTTTAAGATATAGACTAAAGTTTTTTAAAATTAAAATAAATTAAGAATACTAATAAAGCAGCCACATAGTATTATGATTTCAAAATAGTAAAAATAACATAGTAGCATCTGTTATAAAATTTATAGACTATATTCTAAAGTTTATATTTTTCCTTAAGTTCTGCAATAGTATCACGTAGTTTCGCAGCTTGTTCAAATTCAAATTTTTCAGCGGCAGTAAACATTTGTTGTTCTAATTCTGCTAAGTGTTCTTTGATATTATCATCAGTAATATTAGTACTTTCTTCAAGTTCAAGAAGCTCATCGTCTTTAATAACTTCTTTCTTAGCGCTAATTGAATCACGGATATCTTTAATAATTGTTTGAGGAATTATTCCGTGTTCTTCGTTATAAGCCATTTGAATTTCACGACGACGATTTGTTTCATCGATTGCTTTTTTCATACTTCTTGTAATATTATCGGCATACATAATTACTCGTCCATTAGCGTTACGAGCAGCACGTCCAATGGTTTGAAGAAGTGCCTTATCCCCACGTAAAAATCCTTCTTTATCAGCATCTAAAATAGCAACAAGTGATACCTCGGGAATATCTAAACCTTCACGCAGTAGGTTGATACCGATAAGAATATCAAACTTACCTAGGCGTAGATTTCTAATTATTTCTGTACGTTCTAATGTTTTTATATCAGAATGAAGATATTCAACTTTTAGTCCATTTTCTTTCAGATAAGCAGTAAGAGATTCTGCCATTTTCTTCGTAAGAGTAGTGATTAGAACACGTTCTCCCTTAGCGATAATCTTCTCAGCTTCTTTTGTTATATCAAATACTTGATCACTAACTGGTCGTACATCTATGATTGGATCTAATAATCCTGTAGGACGAATAATTTGTTCAGTGATTTTTGAGCTGTTTTCTAATTCGTAATCACCAGGTGTTGCAGATACAAAAATAGCTTGATTAAGCTTTTTCTCGAATTCCCCGAAGTTTAACGGTCGATTGTCTAAAGCTGTAGGTAATCTAAATCCATAATCAACAAGTACTTGCTTTCGAGCCCTATCTCCATTAAACATACCACGCACTTGTGGAAGAGTAACATGCGATTCATCAACGACTAAAAGCCAATCCTCTGGGAAGTAGTCTAGTAAAGTATAAGGTGTGCTACCAGGATCACGTAATGTAAGATGAAGAGAGTAGTTCTCTATACCAGAACAAAAGCCCATTTCTTCCATCATCTCTAAGTCATAGTTAGTACGTTGTTCAAGACGCTGAGCTTCTAAAAGTTTATTTTCCATATTTAATACTTTTAATCTATCTTCAAGTTCAGCTCGTATTCTCTTAATAGCCTCTTTAGTTTTTTCGTCTCCAGCCACGAAGTGACTGGCAGGATAAATCGCTATATGCTCAAGTTCGCTTAGCACTTCACCAGTTAATGGATTAATCTCACGAATGCGGTCGATTTCATCACCAAACATCTCTATACGAACAGAATTTTCACTACGAGAAGCAGGGAAGATTTCAATTACATCACCACGTACCCTAAATGTACCGCGTGTAAATTCAATATCGTTTCGCATATACTGAATACTTATAAGTTTTTCTAACATTTTATTTCGAGAAATTTCATCACCAACTCGCAATGATAGAACAAGAGAAGAATATTCCTCAGGAGATCCAAGACCATATATACAGCTAACACTTGAAACAATAATTACATCATCACGATCAAATAGAGAAGATGTTGCACTATGGCGCAGTTTATCGATTTCATCATTTACCGATGAATCTTTTTCTATATACGTATCTGTTGAAGGAACATAAGCTTCTGGTTGAAAGTAGTCATAGTATGAAACGAAGTATTCAACTCGGTTATTTGGGAAAAATTCTTTTAGCTCATTATATAATTGTCCAGCTAGTGTTTTATTATGAGCTAGAACTAAAGTAGGTTTTCCTACATTTCTGACGATATTAGCTATGGTAAAAGTTTTTCCAGTACCAGTCGCGCCTAGTAATGTTTGATATTTTTCTCCATTATTTAATCCATCTGTAAGTTCAGAAATAGCGTTTATCTGATCACCTTTTGGATCGTACTTACTCTGAAGATCAAAGTCAACGTGTAATCTATTAATTTCCAAAAAATTCACTCCTTGTATTGTTATTATTTATCTTAAAATATTTTCTTATTATTTACTAATAGCAGAAAGATTGGTTTAAGATTATAGTTACATCAGTAATATTATAATATATAAAGAATAATAGGGAAAGTGAAAGAAATGGTAAATTGTAAAAATATAAACCTTAATACTAGAGTTATTGATTCACCATATAAAACTTAGGGGAAATATAGGGAGTGCTTTGCGTGATATTGTCACTAGAAGCAATAAAGAATATGATTTTATTAGGAATTTATTATTAAATGACATAGCAATAAGAGAATCTGTGAAAGGTATTCTTAATGTAGAATATAATATATTTTAAGACCTCACTATAGGAAATGTAAAAACTAAAAAATAAAAAAGAGATAAATTAATTTATGGCAGTTATGCTATAATAGAGTATGAGAATAAAAGTAATTGAGAGGAACTTTATGAAATTAGAATTATTACAAAAAGCGATAGAAGAAGAAAAAAATGTATTTTCAGAAGTTAATAATGCAGCATATAGCTTAGAGCCGGTATCAGAAGAAAGATTGGTAGAAATCGCAAAAGATGTAAATGAAAAGTTAGGATATGAACTATACGATAAACTAGATAGGGAAAGTTTAGTAGCAGATTTCTCAACTACATCAAAAGAACTATATAAATATACTCTAGACCAATCAAAATTCTTAAATGACAGATTAGAAAAGGCATTAGTAGAGCATAGTGATGACATACTACTAGATGTAGTAAAAGCACACGAGAACTTCGATTCAATGGAGACATATGAACTATACACACTAGCATTCGAAGTAAATGAAAAACTAGGATATAGACTATTTAGAGATATCTATTCATACAGCTTAAAACGTGACTTCGAGAGAGTAGCAAAAGCAGTAGAAACATACAAAAAAGAAGGTAAAATAACGAAGTTTATGAAGTAGGAAAAAAGGTTAGAGTAGTATAATTTTAAAGAATAACTATATCCACTTTTGCACGCAAGATAGTTATTCTTTAACTTAAAATGAGCAGCCGTCTTTGTAACGGTTCTCTCTTATGTTTATATTGTAGCTTAAGAAAAATAATTTTACAAGTGAAAAGCCTATAAGAGCAAAGTAATAATAAAACATAAAATAGGATGCCGATTCTAAGAGAGTTACTCGAAAATTATTTATTATATAAACCATCTTTCTCGGTCAAAGCAAAGATATTTTTGTTTTATTAGTACATAAAATCGGACAGGTTATATTGTAAAATTTAATGTCTTAAAACAAAGTGTGTTTATTATTAGTAATATTAAATTGTGATTGTTGAAAAAGAGAGATCTATAGGATCATAATACTGATTTTTTCTGAAAAGTATATTGATTTATATGATATAATAGAATAATAAAAAATTATCTAAATATTAATTATGAAAAAATGTTTAGTAATATTGAAAAAATTATGAAAATATATATTTTGAAAGGGAAATAGATGAAGATACATTCAAATTCAAAAAATGCAATCAAATCATTCAAACATATTATTAACTTTCCAATATCAAAAAATAAAGACGATGGTTCTATAGATTTATTTATATTACCGATTAATGCTAGAAATTTTGATTATCAATGTATTATAGACAATCTATTAGAGTCTGTCGCTGAATATTCTTTGTCTTGGAAAATTAGAGAAAAATATAACGATAAAGCTATGACGCTGAGTAAAATAGCAAGGGAAAGGTTTAAAAAGGCAGAAAAAAATGAAGGGGAATTGGGAGAATTACTATTATTTTGTTTTCTAGAAGGCTATTTAGAAGCTCCCAAAATATTTACTAAATTAGGATTGAAAACCTCAAGGAATGTGCATATAAATGGTGCTGATGCAGTTCATTTAAAGAAGATATCAGATGAAAGTTATCATTTAATCTTTGGAGAATCAAAAACATATACTGATCTATCAAGAGCTTTTGATGATGCTTTTAAATCAATTAAAGAATTTAAAAATGAAACAAATTCAAAAGGTGATGAAAAAAGTGGAATAACTTATGAAAAAGGTTTGATTTCAAGTAATGTTGAATCTGATATATTCAATGATGAGGATGAAGAAATTTTAAATTTATTAATTTATCCAGGCGAACGAGGAAGCAGTAAAATTAAATTAGATGATGCATTTTCTATTTTTGTAGGATATGAAATTGATATTACTGAAGAGAGAATAAATTGTTTAAGTAGTGAATTTCAAGATGAAATAGAAAATAAAGTAAAAATACAAATTGAAAGTTATAAAGATAAAGTATATAAAAAAATATTAGATAACGATCTCATAGGATATAGTTTCTATATCTTTATTGTTCCGTTTACAGATATAAAAAGAAATAGAAAAAGTATTTTAAAGGGGATTTTAGACTAATGAAAATTATATATAAATTAGCTACAAGAGCATTTAAAGATAAAAATTTACATAATCTCATATATAAATTAGAAAAAAATTTTAGTAATAGTTTTATTCATGAGGATTATCATATTGATTTATTACATGAAGAGATAGATCATTTGTTGAGATTTTCTGATATACTTTGTAGATCTGAAAATGCTAACCATAGAAATCTTTCATTAAAAATCATTAGTTTACTTTTTGAACTTAAAGAAATAAAAGATTCAACTAATTTTAAGGTTATTGCCACAAATACATTAGTTAAATTAGGAAATTTTCCTACAATATCAATAATAGAAGATAGTGAGATATATTTAAAATTAGAGGAAATAAGAAATGACTATATTATAAAAACATTAGCACAAGAATCACCTTTAGGTGAACCGTTTACTGATGGACAATATAATGTATTTGAAGAAATGAAAAAGAGAAATCATTTTAGTTTTTCTGGAAGTACATCATTTGGAAAATCTTATATTTTTGAGAACTTCACCCAATATTTGATAAAAGAACATAATAAAACAGATAGTATAGCTTTTATAGTCCCAACAAAAGCATTAATTAATCAAGTTGCATCAAGATTACATAAAATTGCAGAACAATTTGGATACAGTATTATAACCTCACCTATTATACCTAAAGTCTTGATAAGTGAAGATAATAGGTATATATTTGTTTTTACAGCAGAAAGATTAGTTTCATATTTTATGAATTCTGAGAATCCGAAAATAGATTATCTTTTTGTTGATGAAGCTCATAAGCTATTAAGTGCTAAAGATGTTAGAACACCATTGTTATATCATTCTTTAATTTTAGCTAAAAGAAAAAGTGTTAAAATTTATTTTGCCTCACCAAATATTCCGAATGCAGATATATTTTTAAAACTAATTAATAATAGTACTGAAGAAAGTATGACAATAGTTGAATCTCCAGTTACACAAAATAGATTTTTTATTGACACTATGTTTGATAATTCAATAATGATATCTGATTTTGGAGAAGATATTGTTTTACCTAAATTCAACTTTGGAAAAAAAGCAGTAGAAAATCTAAAAATAATATTAGATATATTCTCTAAAGAAAGACAAAGTATTATTTATTGTAATACGGTTGATAAAACTATTAAAACAGCTCTTGCCTTTTCAGAATTACTTACTGATATTAAATCCGATATATTAGAGGAGGTAATAAATCTAATAGATGAAAAAGTGCATCATCAATATTTCTTAATAAAATGTCTTAAAAAAGGAATTGCCTATCATTTCGGAGGTATTCCTGAAGAAATTAAGATATATGTAGAAAAATTATATAAAGAAGGAAAAATAAAATATTTATTTTGTACATCAACATTATTAGAAGGTGTCAATTTACCAGCTAAAAATATTTTTATCTTGAGCGAAAAAATTGGAAATGGAAATATGAATAATATTGATTTTTGGAACTTAGCAGGGAGAGCAGGAAGATTAAGCAAAGATATTTCTGGAAATATTTTTTGTGTTAATTTATATAATCAAAAAGGATATTGGAAAGATTTAGATAATATAGATTTACTTCGTAATAAAAAAATAACAGAAGTAGAACCACAAATTATCTCTAAAAAAAATGGAAGTTTATATAAAAATATTAGAAATTATTTAGAAGGTAAGAGTTACACTAATAAAAATTTAAGTAAAGATAAAAAGAAAATCATTGAAATGTATGGAAATATTTTACTCTATCATGATGCAATAAATAATGATTCTATATTAAAAGACAAATTTTTAGATGATAATAATGATTCAAGAACGATATTAAAAAAAATGAGGAGTAATATAAAGGTTTCACCTAATATACTTGCTAATAGTATAGGAATAAATATTCTATATCAAAATAAAATCGCTTCTAATGAAGTTTCTATGCTTCCAACCAATACTAGGTGGTCAGATTGTTTAGAATTACTTCATATTTTATATGACCAATATAATTGGATAGAAAGTGAATCACAAGGTCGTAATTCTATGGTTAAAAGTAGAGAACAATTAAAATATTATGCAGTAATAATGGAAGCATGGATTCATGCAAAACCATTAAAAGTTATAATAAAAAAGACCATTGATTATTATTATAATAATGGAAATGTAAGAAATTTCTATATTAGAGAAAATGGAAAATTAAATGCAGTTAAGTTCGATAAAAATAATGATTTTTATATTAATGAATTGATAAATCAAGTAGTAAGTGATATAGAAAATGTTATAAGATATAAAATAAAATCATATGTGTCAAATTATCAGTCTCTGTTAGATTCCAAAACAAATGATAAAGTTGAACTAATTGATTGGGAAAGTTATATAGAGTATGGAACAACAGATAAAACTACAATTGAAATACAAAATCTAGGGTTTTCGAGGAATTTAGCAATTTTTTTAAAAGAGAATTATATATCAGTTCTAATAACTGATGAAGTGAATTCTATATCAAATATTGATAAAGATAAATTAAGAAAAATCATAAATAAAGATAAATTCAAATTAGAATATAATGAATTAAGTACTTTACTAGGTTGGGAAAAATAATTTATTAAATAAAAAAATTGATAACACTAACTCCATATCTAAAATTTATGGTATAATAAACACATTATAATTGGAAATAATGTGTTTATTTTTATAAGGAAATGTGTGAAAATCAAGGAGAAATAGAATGTCGTTTGAAAAATTAGTCGAGCAGATTAATAATAATGCAGATAATCAGAGAGATAGAGGTACGTATTTTGAACATTTAACTAAATCTTATCTAAAAAACGAGCCAACATATCAAAATGAGTTTAAAAATGTATGGTTAATAAATGAAGTTCCAGAAGAATATGGGATTCCTAAGTATGATATTGGAGTTGATTTAGTTGCTGAAAAAGTTACAGGTGGACTAGTAGCAGTTCAAGCTAAATTTTATAAGAATGAAATTAGAAAAAAAGATATTGATTCTTTTTTAGGAGAATTAGGAAAAGATTATTATGATTCTGGTATAATTGTATCTTCGACTGATAAGTGGGGAAAGAATGCAGAAAACGCCTTAGATTCAAGAAGTGATGTTGTAAGAATTGGACTATCAGATTTGAAAAATTCTCGAATAGAGTGGGAAAAATATTCATTTGATAGACCTGAAGAAGTAGTAATTAAAGCTAAAAAGAAAACCAGATCTTATCAAGAACAGGCAATACAAGCAGCAGTTACTCACTTTGAAAAATATGATCGTGGTCAATTGATTATGGCACCCGGAACAGGAAAAACTTTTACAAGTTTAAAATTGACAGAACGAATGACTGAAATTGCCAATAAAGAACAATATGTCGTATTATATCTGGTCCCGAGTATTCAGTTATTAACTCAGACTCTAAGAGCATGGAATAATGATACATATATGAGTATTTCATCGATGGCAGTTACTAGTGATAGAAATGCAAGTAGAGGAAAAGTAAAAGATGATGAATCGAATATAAAATTTAAAGCAAGTGATATCGGATTTCCAGCTACAACTTCAATAGATCAAGTAGTGAAGAATTATTATGAATTAGTTGGACAACCTAAAAAAGATTTGTTAGTAGTATTTAGTACTTATCAATCAATAGAGGTATTAGGAGCTGCGCAAAAAGAAGGATTCCCAGAGTTTGATCTTATCATAGCGGACGAAGCACATCGTACAACTGGAGCAAAATCGCTAAATGAGGAAGCCTCAGTATTCACTAAAGTACATAGTAATGACAATGTTAAAGGGAAGAAAAGATTATATCAAACAGCGACACCGAAATTATATGGTTCTGAAGCGAAGAAAAAAGCAGAAACAAATTCTATTGTTATCTCTAGTATGGATGATGAGAGTTTATATGGTAAAGAATTCTTCCGTTTAGGATTTGGTGATGCCATTGTTAATGGAATACTTACGGATTATAAATTAATGGTTCTTGCTGTAGATGAATCAGTAGTTCAAAAAGATATGCAAAAATCATTATCAGATCCAGAAAATGGTCTTAATATTGATGATGTTGGTCGTATTATTGGTGTTTGGAATGGTATGATTAAAAGAGAAGGTTTTACCAATAAAGTAAGCGGAGAACCAATGAAAAGAGCTATTGCTTTTTCAAGGACTATTAAAGATAGTAAACGTCTTTCTGAACAATTTGAAAATGTTGTGAATGACTATTTAGATAATGAAAATGGTTATTATGTTGATGTTAGACATGTAGATGGAAATATGAATGCTTTGGAAAAGAATGAAGCATTAGATTGGTTAGCTAGTGATGATATTCCTGAGGATTCTGCACGTATATTATCAAATGTAAGATTCTTAACAGAAGGTGTGGACGTACCTAATTTAGATGCTATAGTATTTTTATCACCACGTAAATCACAAGTTGATATAGTTCAAGCAGTCGGACGTATTATTCGTAAGTTTGAAGGTAAAGAGTATGGTTATATTATTTTACCGATAGTTGTTCCATCAGGGATAGAACCTGAATCTATTTTAGATAATAATAAATCTTATGATGTAGTATGGCAAGTATTAAATGCACTCCGTTCTGTGGATGAACGTTTCGAAGCAACTATCAACAAGTTAGAGTTAAATAAGAAGAAACCAAAGAATATTCAAGTAATTGGTGTAGGATCTGCGCCAGATACTACAGATGGAAATAATAATAGTGATAAGGAAATTGATAGAGATAATAACAAAGGTGGTTATATTAAACCACAATTAGAACTTGACTGGGAAGCGGTAGAGGGAGCTATTTATGGTAAAATAGTTCAAAAACTTGGAGATCGCAGATATTTAGAAGATTGGTCTAAAGATGTTGCAGAAATTGCTAGGCGTCATATTCAAGGAATAAATATAGTTCTTGAGAATAATAAAGAGAGCAATACTGCTTTTAATAAGTTTGTAAAAAGTTTACAGCATAATATCAATGAATCAATTAATAAAAATCAAGCCATAGAAATGTTAGCTCAACATTTAATTACTTTACCTATTTTTGATACCTTATTTGGTGAATATAGTTTTGTTAAAAATAATCCAGTTAGTTCAGCTATGGAGAAAATAGTTGATGAATTATCACAATATGGATTTGAAAAAGAACAAAGAGAGTTACAACCCTTTTATGAGTCTGTTAGATTACGAGCAGAGGGATTAGATAATGCTCAAGCAAAACAAAAAATGATTATTACACTATATGATAAGTTCTTTTCAACAGGATTTAAAGATACTACTGAAAGATTAGGAATAGTCTTTACTCCTGTAGAAGTAGTTGATTTTATTGTTAAATCTGTTGATGTAGTTTTAAGAAAACATTTCAATAAAACTCTTGCTAGTGAAAATGTACATATTTTAGATCCTTTTACTGGAACTGGAACATTTATTACACGAACACTCTATTATTTAAAACAACTTATGGATAATGGGGAAATAACATATGCAGATATTATTAGAAAGTATTCTAAAGAATTACATGCTAATGAGATAGTATTACTAAGTTACTACATAGCAGCTATTAATATTGAAGCTGTTTTTGATGAAATAAATGGAGATGATCCATATGTTCCGTTTGAAGGTATAGTATTAACGGATACCTTTGAATCAACAGAGCATCAAGAAACATTAGATGATTCTTTTTTTGGAACAAACGATAAACGTTTGAAGAGACAACAGGAAAAGCCTATTACTGCGATAATAGGGAATCCACCGTATTCATTTGGACAAAAAGATGGAAATGATGATAATCAAAACATGAGCTATCCAAAACTGGAACAGACGATTCTATCTTCTTATGTACAAAGAAGTAAAGCGAGTATGGTAGGTGGGATGTATGACACCTATGTGAAAGCATTGAGATGGGCAACTAATCGACTAAAGCAAGATGGTATAGTTGCATTTGTTACAAACGGGAGTTTTATTGACTCTCAAAGTGCTGATGGACTAAGAGCAAGCCTTTATGATGAATTTAATCATCTTTATATTTTTAATTTAAGAGGAAATCAACGAACCCAAGGTGAAAAGTCGCGTAAAGAGGGAGGGAAAATTTTTGGTTCAGGAAGTCGAACACCTGTGGCAATTTCTATCTTGGTTAAAGATGGCTCAAATAATCATGAACTTCACTATCACGATATTGGCGACTATTTATCACAGAAGGAAAAACTGAATATCATTACAGACTTTGGTGATATTTCAGCAATTGACTGGCAGAAAATTATTCCGGATGAGAATAATGATTGGATAAATAGGCGTGATTTTAATTATCTGAAATACGCACCAATATCTGGTCAAAAAAATTCTCCATTTATTATAAGTACAATTGGTGTAAATAGTGATAGAGATACTTGGCTAATTGGTTTTTCTAAAGAAAAAATCTTGTCAAATTCAAAAAAACTTATTGATAAATATAATGAGGAAGTAAAAATCAATAGGAGTAAAAATAACAAACCAATAAATTTTAATCCTATGGAAACTAATTGGTCTAGAAAATTACTGAGATTATATTCGAATGGAGAGTTTCTAGAATTTAATCCAACTAGAATCACTCAAGAATTATATAGACCGTTTACAAAAAAATGGTTAATGTATGATAGAAATATTGTTGAAAATCCTGGGAAATTCTACTCAAAATGGGGGGAATCTAATTTAGCAATTTATATTACAGGAGGAGGTACTCAAAAGCCATTCTCTGTGTTAGTAAGTAATATAATTCTTGACAAGCAGACTCTAGGTAATGGCAAAGGATTGATGAGATTTGATCATGAAGTAGATGAAACTATACTTTTCCAAAGCAATGATAATATGAATCAAGTGTTTGCTGATAAGATTGGATTAAGTCTTGATGAAACATTTGTTTATGTATATGGATTGCTGAATTCTCGAGAATATCAAGAGAAGTATGCTAATGATTTGAAGAAAGATATAGCTAGAATTCCAATCGTTAAGAATAAAGAAAAGTATGTTGAAGTTGGTCAGAAATTGATGGATTTACATCTTAACTATGAAGAAGTTCCTATCTATGATGGAGTTGAAATTACGACAGTAGAGAATGCAAGTTATAAAGTAACCAAGATAAAATTCGCTAAAAAGCGTGATGAAAATGGAAAATTGGTAAATGATTTATCTACAATAATTTTTAATAATGATATTACAATTAGTAGTATTCCAGAAAAAGCATACGAATATGTTGTAAATGGTCGATCAGCAATTGAATGGATCATAGATCAATATCAAATAAAAACTGATGATAAATCAGGTATTACAGATGATCCAAATGACTATAGTGATGATGAGAAATATATTTTTGATTTACTATTACGAATTATTAATGTTTCACTTCAGACAGTAAATTTAGTGAATAGTTTACCTAAATTCGAAGTTGATGAATAATTTAGGGTGTATACTAAATCCGGGGCATGGAAAAATTCCTGCCCCGGATTTCAATTTTTAGGTTGTATACTAAATCCGGGGCATGGAAAAAATTCCAGCCCCGGATTTCAATT
>NZ_CAUSAI010000038.1:0-16324 GCF_963529685.1 uncultured Gemella sp. | reverse complement strand
TCAGAAGATTTTTCTTCTTTTTTCTCTGATTTGTTATCATTATTTGTTTTCTCTTGTTAAGACTTTAGGAGCTGCTAATACATCATACAAAACGACTATTACTGGAGCTACCATAAATAGTAATAATATTACTTTGAAAAATCTACTCAACATTCTTAAATTTACCTCTCTCTAAATAATCAAAAAAGTCTTCTTGGTATTTTTTCTTTTGTTCTTTTGTATATTCTGAAGATATGTATCTTTTAGCTATTGTATCAGTGTTTACTATTCTTTCTACTGCTATTTTTCCTTGGTCATAATTACCATATCCGTGTATTTTATAAAACTCACTAACTCTATTTGGTAATAGCCCCCAAAATTTGGATAAATTTTGGGGGCTATTACCGAGTAGATGGTTATTTAGTATAATCTTAGACACGAGTCACCGTCTTTTAAATATGGCGTTTATTTTTCAAATTTATAGACTGAAGAAAAATATTACGAATAATTTATACTACGACTACTATAATTTCTAAGAATGTAGTGGGTTAAGAAATTATTAGTAAAGTCAGTGTGAACGGTACCCTCTTTATAAATTTATATTAACACAAGTAAAATTTAAACTGAATTACTTAGGAAATTTGAGAAATTATATAGGTGGTTACTTGTAACCTATAACTAGTCTTAAAATAAATTTAAATCCCCTCGTTTTCTTTTGTAACTCATTACAGTTTCTGATATAATCAGAGATGGAGGGTGAAGTTAGAGATAGTAATATCTCGTTAAAGGTGGCGACTACAACTTTATGAAAGGGGATGATTCTTATGCTCATAAGTATCACAATCTTGAAGAAAGGGGTAGACTTTTGTCAGTATTTGAGGCGTTACAACTAATGATTAATTTTTCTGGACTTATTGTCGCAGTATTGGCTTTAGTTGTATCTATAATCATACTTAAAGACAAAAAATAACCATCTTTGCTTTGACCGAGTAAGATAGTTATTTTAAAAAATTATTTTCTTGGGTCGCCGTCTTTAAAACGGTGCCCTCTTTATAAATCTATTTTAACACAAGTAAATATATAAATCAATAATTTGATAATAGCTCCCCAGAATTTGGACGAATTTTGGAGGGCTATTATAATTTTACAAGTTAAGATGACAATTTAAATCATATAATCGAAACTCTGTTTTTAATTACTTATTGTTTAGTTTTCTAGATATCACAAATTCGATACCTAATTAGATATAAACTTGCTATCTCTTGATTCTCTTAACCTAGCAATTCTTCATACAACTTTTTATCTAAATCTTTAAACACATTGAATACTACTTTTAAATTAGCATTAGGGTTTTCTCTAAAGAATTTTTTAACCTCAGCTACCGCTATTTCAGCAGCAAGATCATTTGGGAATCTAAATTCTCCCGTACTTATACAACAAAAAGCAATACTCTTAAGATTGTTCTCCAAAGCAACTTTTAGACAATTTCTATAACACGAAGCAAGCAGTTCCTTATCATCATCTTCAACAACACGGTATATTATTGGTCCAACTGTGTGAATAACATGTTTAGCAGGCAAATTGTATCCTGCTGTTATTTTAGCTTGTCCTGTTTTTTCAAAAGTCCCTTGCTCTTTCATTATTTCATCACATTCTTTTCTAAGTTGCAGACCTGCTTGTGTGTGAATAGCATTGTCAATACATCTATGATGAGGGATAAAGCATCCTAATAAAGCCTTGTTCGCCGCATTAACTATAGCATCTACTTCCAATGTAGTAATATCGCCTTGCCATAGGTAAATATTTTTATCAATTTCAGTTAAATCTTCTAATCTTGTTATTCCTTTAGCTTTTAGAACTTCTTGTAAGTATTCGTCTTGAACTTCATAAAATCCACCTGGCAGTTCTGACACTTTCCATGTACTCATCAATGTTCTAAATAAATCTTTCTTTTCTTGTTCCGTTTCTGGTATTTCTACTTCTGAATTTAGTGTTTTTATTAAATAATCTAGTTTTTCCATGTTGTTCTCACTTATATTATAATTTAATCAATAATATAATACTACTTTATAGATAAAGTATCAACTAAAAGTTTTGAAATCTCGCTCTCCATCCTTTAATTTTCCAAACTATACTAAAGTGTGATAAAATAGAAACTAATTAAAAAATATAGTTATGGCGGAGGTAGAATGAAATATTTAACTAGTGAAGAAGTAACTAAAGCGAAAAAAAATATTAGTGAAATAAAACCTTATAAGACTACTAAAGAGATTATCTTTTCTAATATTTTCACTTTTTTCAATGCTATGAACTTAGTCTTAGCAGCATTTATAGCCACAACTTTTAGATTTGAAAATATGTTGTTTTTAGGTGTAATTACTATAAATACTGCAATTGGTATTTTTCAAGAAGTTCGTTCGAAAAATGCCCTTGAAAAGTTGAGTTTGCTAAGTAGAAGTAAATACCGAGTAAATCGTGATAATGAAATAAAAAATATAGATTCTGAAGAAATAGTCCTTGGAGAATATCTACACTTAAATCTCGGAGATCAGATTCCTGTTGATGCTGAAATCATCGAAGGTAGTATCGAGGTTGATGAATCGCTGTTAACTGGTGAAAGTGACCATATCTTTAAGACTACTAATGATAAAGTAATGAGTGGTAGTAACGTAGTTAGTGGTAGTTGTTTAGTGCGAGCTATTGCTGTTGGAGAGGATAGCTATATTAATAAACTTGCTAAAAGTACTAAAGAATTTAAAAAATATCCATCTAAACTTCGTGACTATATGGATAAAATCTTAAAAGTTATATCTATTCTATTAGTTCCTGTCGCAATTATGCTGTATATGCGTGGTGCTAGTCTGGGACGTGGTTATGTAGAAATAGTTCTCCGTAGTGCTGGAGCTTTAGTAGGTATGATTCCAGAAGGTCTAATCCTTCTTGGCAGCGTCTCTCTTGCGGTCGCCGCTATGAAACTTGCTAAAAAGAAAGTTCTAGTTCAAGAATTATACTGTGTAGAGACACTTGCTAGAGTAGATGTCCTTTGTTTTGATAAAACAGGAACTATCACTACAGGTAATATGAATGTTGTAGAAATTGATGATGAAGTTTCCAAAAAATTATCAAGTTATCTTGCATATTTTGATGATGAAAATGCAACATCTAGAGCTTTAAAGAATCATCTAACGTGCAAAAAACAATGGGATATAGAAGAATTAGGAGCCTTTTCTAGTAAAAATAAATATTCATTTATAAAACTTCAAAACGGTGGAACATATTTCTTTGGGGCATATGAATTTTTAGGCTTCTCTATTGAAATGGATAAGTATTACGAGAATTTTAAAAAAGAGGGTTACCGAATTTTATCATTAGCCTATACTGAAGACAGTACAAATGTTCCTACTAATATGAAACTTATAGGACATGTAGTTCTATCAGATGAAATAAAAGAAAACACAAAAGAAACATTCAAATACTTCGAATCACAAGGTGTTGAAGTGAAAATAATCAGCGGGGATAATCATATAGCCGTGTACGGTGTCGCTAAGAAAGCTGGTTTCAAAGAAGATGCTAAGGCTATCGATATGACTAAAGTGACTGAAGAGGAGTTTGAAAAAACTGTTCTTGAGAATGATATTTTCGGACGTGTTACCCCTGAACAAAAACAGAAAATGGTAGCCGTATTACAAAAAGCTGGAAAGACTGTCGCTATGAGTGGAGATGGGGTTAACGATGTCCTTGCCCTTAAAAAAGCTGATATTAGTTTTGCTATGAATGGTGCTACTAGCGCAGCAAAAAGCGTATCGAATATCGTATTTTTAACCGATGACTTCGGAGTATTCTACGATATACTTATGGAAGGTCGTCGTGTTATTAATAACATTCAAAAGGTAGCTTCACTATTCCTAACAAAGACATTCTTCTCGATTGTTTTCTCAATACTTAGTGTAATCTTCGCCTTGGAGTTTGCATTTATACCGATTCAATTTACGATAATTTCAGCGATAACAATCGGTATTCCATCCTTCTTCCTAACTTTTGAAGCGAATAAAGAAAAAGTAAGTAGTAACTTCATGAAAGACATACTAAAAAATGCTGCAATCGGTGGTGGTATTTTAGTAGCTACAGTACTACTAACAAACTTTGCCATCACAGATAATTCACAAGCGAAATTCATCTGTTTTCTTCTTGCGTTAATAAATGGATTATGCATGGTTGCCAAAGTCAGCCTACCTCTTAACAAATATAAAGTTGCACTACTCTCTATGTTAAGTATCGCTGCAATTATAGGTGTGGGAGTTAATATATTTATCCTGAAAAATCACTTTACACCATTAGTATTTTCTCAAGTGATTTATATAATTATTCTCGGGCTAGTAATCTCAACAGTTCACTTCTTTACGAGAAGAAAAGCAAGATAAAAAATAAAAATTTATCGCTCATTTATCGCTCGTTTATCGCTCGTTTTTGATTATGAGTATTTACTAAATGTTGCTATAATAGTAATTCAAAAGAGTATAACAAAACCCTAGACTTGGTTAGTTCCAAATCTAGGGTTTTCTTTTATTCTTCGTTAGAAGGTTTATCTTTTGATTTTTCGTCTTCTAGGTCTTTTTCTTCAACCTTTTCAACTTTATCTTCTTCGTTTTCAGCCTCTTCTTGAGCTTTCTTCTCAGCTTCTTCTTTGGCTTTACGAGCTTGTTCTTCGTAGTATTTCTTATTAACTACTTTATCCAGTTGTTCTGCTTCTCTTTCATCTAAGTCTTTTGGCATTTTTCCAAATTGATAAAGAGCAACGATTTCTTTTCTATCGATCGTTTCAACTTCGATAAGTGTTTGTGCAATAAGTTCTAATTGTTCTCTGTGAGTTTCAATAATGTGAAGAACTTTAGCATAACATTCGTTAATAATTTTACGAACTTCGATATCGATTTCTTTCAGCATTTCTTCTGAATAGTTACCGATACTTGAAAGTTGACGTCCACCGTATGGATCGTGGAATGGAGCTTGCATTGGTCCTACAACATCACTCATACCGTATTCTGTAACCATCGCACGAGCAATAGCTGTTACACGTTCGAAGTCGTTATGAGCTCCTGTAGATACTTCGTTAAAGAAGATTTGCTCTGCTGCGCGTCCACCAAGTAATCCACAAATTTTGTCGATTAAATCTGTACGAGTTTGGAAGTATTTTTCTTCTTCCGGAATCATAAGGTTATATCCACCAGCATCACCACGTGGGATAATAGTAACTTTTTGTACTTTATCAGCACTATCAAGTACCATACCTACGATTGCGTGACCTGCTTCGTGGTAAGCTACTAGACGTTTTTCTTTTGGAGTGTATACTCTACTACGTTTAGCTGGACCACCAATTACTCTGTCCATCGCTTCATCTAAGTCTTCTTTTTCGATATTAGATTTATTTTCACGAGCTGCTAATAATGCCGCTTCGTTAAGGATGTTAGCAAGATCCGCACCAGAGAATCCTGGAGTTTTTTCTGCTAACGAACGAAGTTCGACATCTTTAGCAAGTGGTTTGTTTTTAGCATGTACTTTAAGAATAGCTTCACGACCTTTTACATCAGGTGTAGAAACTTTAATTTGTCTGTCGAAACGACCTGGTCTTCTAAGGGCGTTATCTAATACGTCAGCACGGTTAGTAGCTGCAATTACGATAATACCTTTTTCACCATCGAATCCATCCATTTCAACAAGAAGTTGGTTAAGAGTTTGTTCACGTTCGTCATTTCCTCCACCTACTCCACTTCCACGTTTACGTCCTACAGCATCAATCTCATCAATGAAAATGATACATGGCGCATTCTTTTCAGCTTCTTTGAATAGGTCACGAACACGACTGGCTCCAACCCCTACGAACATCTCAACGAAGTCAGACCCTGAGATTGAGAAGAACGGTACTTTCGCCTCTCCAGCTACAGCACGAGCTAGTAAAGTTTTACCAGTCCCTGGAGGCCCCTCAAGTAGTACACCTTTAGGGATTCTAGCACCCATCTTAGTAAATTTACGGTGATCTTTTAAGAACTCAACCATTTCTGCAAGTTCTTGTTTTTCTTCATCAGCTCCAGCTACATCTTTGAATGTAACTTTTGCTTCTCCACCATCGATTTTTTTAGCTTTAGATTTCTGGAAGCTCATTACTTTACCTCCACCGCCACCTTGCATTTGTGACATAAAGAAAACTAAAACACCCATAAACAAGATAAGTGGAATAATATTACCTAAGAATGATAGAATTGCTCCAGTTTTTTCAGCTGGTTTATACTCTACTACACTTAATTTTCCATCTTTAGCTTTTTCGTTAATTTGTTTTTGTACTTCAGAATCAGATGCCGCTACTACACTCTCGAAGTTCTTATTGCCATCTGTGTAAGTACCTTTAACATTGTAATTCTCATCTTTTCTTTGTAGACTTATTTCTTTAACCTTGTCGTCTTTAATAGTCTGAACAAGTTTAGCATAGTCTATTTTTTCAGTTGTCCCAGGTAAGTCTTGCTGCCAATATGCAAATAATCCAATCGCGATTACGATTAATGCAAGCATACCAAGGATAGGGTTTTGTCTTTTTTTATTATTCATATAGACAATCTTCCTCCTATCATTTTTCTAAACATAATTTATTTTATCATATTTAACTAAAGTTTGACTAATATTTTGACCTTTTTTGATTAAAATATTATTATGAGTAAATCTCTTCTTTTAGAACACCGATATAAGGTAAGTTTCTATATCTCTCATCATAGTCTAAACCAAATCCTACTAAGAATTCATTTGGTGAAACTATACCGATGTAATCTGCCTCAACATCAACTACACGAGTTTCTGGTTTATCTACTAATGAAGCACATGCTACTGAAGCAACTTTTCTTTCTTTTAAGTTTTCGATAAGTGCTTTAAGCGTTCTGCCTGTGTCTACTATGTCTTCCACGATAATTACGTGACGCCCTTCAATATCCATTCCGCAATCTTTTTTGATTTTGATTACACCAGAAGATTCAGTTCCTCCGTGATAACTAGATACATCCATAAAGTCAGTAACTACATGAATATCAATGTGTTTTAAAAGTTCCGCCATGAAAGGTAATGCCCCTTTTAATGTACAAATTAGAACAGGACACTTATCTGCATAATCCTCTTCAATTTGCTTAGCAATTCTCTTACTAGCGACTACGATGTCCTCGTGTGTAAATAAAACTTTCTCAATATCTTTTAATAAATTTTCCACTGTTTTATCCTTTCGTGTTTATGTAATAATCGTATTTTTTATTTTTGTTAACTTTAGTATTTATTCCTAAAACTCCTAAAATCCCATCTTTGTTGCGAATTACTGGAAGTTTGTCTCTAAGTTCCTTGGGAATCTTTTCATCGATAAAAAGACGTGAAAGTTTTTTGCTAACCTTACCTCTTTGAATTCTATCACCATCCCTCTTAGTCGTAACTATCAAAGGCAAATCCTCTTTATTAAATCCAACTTCAGATGAGTTGTTAGTTGTCGTTATTAGAAAATTACTCTGATGAAATGTATAAACTTTATTAATATCCACTTCATCTATTATTAATTCTATCTTATCATTATAACATTTTTTTTCGATTTTATGAACATAAATACTATTATATTCGCTAATAATTTTTAAATTATTTTTCAAATCATAACTTTTATTGTTATTTCTGCTTTTTAGGTCTTCTATTATTGTAAAAAGCGCTCTTTGTTTCACATCAAAAATACCGAAATTATTTGCTAATATATCTCTTAGTAAGAAATAAATTTCTTCTTTGGTGTTTTTCAATAATTTTTTCTTATCTAATTCAACTTTATCTTCTTCTAGGGAAATCACATAGTCATTTTTAGCTTCTAATACTTTATTTTTTAATTCAGTATTAATATTTTGATAATAACTAGAAAAATTAATTAAATTATCAAAACTCGCTGCATTTACACCGTTCAACAATGGTACGATATTATGCCTTATATTATTTCTAGTATAATCAGTGTCGAAGTTTGTTGAATCTACATAGTATTTTAAGTCATTTTTATCAGCATATTGCTCAAGGTCTGCTTTTAATACATTTAATAATGGACGATAAACTTCTAATCTTCCGATGGTCGTCTTCTCTTCTATCATCAAGTTATAATCCATACTACGTCCACTAAGTAGTCTCATAAGGATATTTTCTACCTGATCATTTTTGTGATGAGCAGTTATTAACTTCACACCTCTTTCTAACGAAGACATCTCTTCAAAAGCATCGTAACGTAGTTTTCTTGCGAGCATTTCCTCTGAAGTATGACTATCTCTAGCTAAATCTTTCATATTTAGCTCTTTTTTGTAGAACTTAACATTGTAATATTTTACAAAGTTTTCTACAAACTCCGCTTCTTCATAAGACTGCTCTCTTAGACCATGGTTTATATGAAACACTACTAGTTCTTTATAACTATCTTTGTACTTTGTAACAAGCAGATGAAATAAAACTATAGAATCTACTCCTCCTGACAGACCTAGTGCTATTTTATCAGTTTTTTTCCATAAAACATTAATGTCCATCTAGATAACCTCTTTCTTGAAGTTCTTTCTTAATCTTTTCAAACTTACCTTTAGCTTGCTTTGTCGTCGCAATAATATCTTCTAATAATCCTTCTGGTGCTGGAAGGATTTCTTTTTTCTCTTCTTTCTCCTCAGACAGCTCAGTAATATTACTCTTCTTACCTTTTCCTACAGAAATCTTCATATTCCCTATAAATTGAAGTTTTTTCAAGTCTTTTAAAGTTTTTGTCTCTTGCTTAGGCTGCTGATTTTCTTCCTGAGTTTCTTGTTTTTTCTGAACTTCAGGTTGTTCTTTAACTTCTTTTTTTTCAGGTACCTTAGGTTTATTTTTCTTTTTATTCTGTTTTTCCTTAGAGTTTTTCTCTACTTTTTTCTTCTCACCTTCAGCTTGCTTCAACTCTTTTTGTGTTAAAATCACTAAAGAATCTTTTGTATTTTTCTCCTCAGCTTTAATTACAAAACCAACAGAAAAAATCTCCTCTAACTTCTTCTTTTTGCCTATAAACATATTTTCCTTTGGTAAAAATGCATCCTTACCATTTTCTAATTTTATATATAATCCTTTGCTTTCAACTTTCGTTACCTTACCTGCAACTTTACTCATTTAATCACCTCACTATCAATTAGAAAGGGAGCGACTCAAAAATCGTGATTTCGTAGAAATCGATTTTTCAGAGTCACCCCCGCACAGTTTATTAGATATCTAAAAAGCTTTTATAAAGCGAATTTAGATATCAATAAACCACTACGTCTATAAATTCTCATATACACTTTGTTAAAATTTAGGTCTTTTGGGTCAGCCCCTACCTCTTAAATTATTCCTAGTTTATTTCACTTAAATATTATACCACACTCTATTCATCTATTGAAATATCAAAGATAATCCGAGAGAATAATATAACTCGCTATACTTTATCACTTTGCAACTAAAAAAACACCAACTTCAAAAAAGGTTATTCTTCTGAAATCAGCGCTCAATTATTAAATCTTCTTCTAAATACGGTTTTGTTAGCTATCTCTAGTAAAAAACACTACTAAATTTCATTATATCATAAAAATAAAGATTTTATCAGTCTTTATTTTTTAAAGTTTTCATGTTATGTTAAAAATAGTAAATACACAATACGCGATTTCAGGGAGGTTACTATGTTAAACGCAGAAAAAATTAAAAAAAGATATTACATATTTCTAGTATTCTATCTGTTATTTGGTATCGTACTATTATTAATATTAGATAGAGTGGATAGTCAAGACTTTATACAAAAATATAAAACCATATTATCAGTGTTCAAATTTGTTTATACAATCTTACCTATAGTGTTATCTTGGGCTCTAACTAACTATATAGATAAAAAAACTAAAAACGTAGAAAAATAAAACACTCTCTAACACTAGCTAGCGAGTGACTTGACAAAATCTTGTTTCTTCAAAATCACGATTTTCAAGTCATTCCTATAGCTAGAAAGGGAGATTCAAAATAACTTTTGAATCGCCCTCCTTTTTTTATCCATTATAACAATTTATTATTTCAAATAACTTGCTACGTATTTCTTCATTTGTTGAATGTCCTAGCATTGATTTTAATTCATTTAATTTTTTATCTAATTCTTCTACATCAATGTCTAAAGTTGTATTTTTATAAATCATTTGGTTATCAGTTTTCTCACTGCTTTCGTAATCAAGTGATAACTCTTCATACATTTTCTCACCAGGTCTTAGACCAATCTCTTCGATATCGATATCTTTATATGGTTCTAATCCTGATAGTTTGATTAAGTTTGTCGCAAGATCTATTATTTTTACAGGTTCTCCCATGTCTAATAGGAAGATTTCCCCTTCACTTGCGTAATATCCTGCTTGTAGTACTAATTGCGCCGCTTCTGGAATCGTCATGAAGTAACGAATAATATTTCTATGCGTGATTGTGATAGGTCCACCTTTTTTAATCTGTTCTTTAAAAATAGGAATTACAGAACCATTTGAACCTAATACATTACCGAATCTAACCGCAGCAAATTTCGTTTTGTACTTATTACCTTTTGATTGTAAAATAATCTCTGTTAAACGTTTTGAAGCTCCCATCGCATTCGTAGGATTTACCGCCTTGTCAGTAGAAATCATAATAAATCTTTCTACTTCTTTTTCAATCGCTACATCCATAACATTCTTTGTTCCAAAGACATTATTTTTTATCGCTTCTTGTGGGCGACGTTCCATTAAAGGCACATGTTTATGCGCTGCCGCATGAAATACTACATCAGGTTTATACTTATCAAACACCTCAGCTAAAGCGGCTTTTTCACGAATACTTACTATTTCAGAAATATAATTTATATCCTCGTATTCCTTACTATGTGATTTTTCAAAATCTAAATCACGCTCTAACATGTATAATGCATTCTCATTAACATCTACTAAAACAAGTTGACTAGGTTTGAATTTGAATATCTCTCTTACAATCTGGCTTCCAATCGAACCACCAGCTCCCGTAACAAGAATACTCTTTCCTTTAATATAAGAACGAATCTCTCCTTGAGAAAGTTTCACCTCTCCACGTCCCAATAAGTCCTCAATCGATACATCTTTTAAGTGTTTAGAAATACTCTCTCCATCTTCTACAGCAACACCAGAACTCATTACCTTAACAGTAACATTCGCTTCTTTCAGTACATTTAATATTCTATTTTTATTATAAGCACTAATCGAAGGAATAGCTAAGAAAACTTGTTCTACTTCGTACTTAGGAATAAGATTAAGAATCTCGTAAGTTGTTCCAACTACCGTAACCCCGCTAATTACAGAATTTTTTCGATTATCATCTATAAGACCAACTACATTCGCACGAAAAATATTATTTTTTGATAGTTCTTTTAATAATATATACCCCGCATCTCCTGCACCGATTATGAATGTATTTTTATAAGTACTAGCTCCATACTTACCAGCTTCTCTTTCACGTAAGGCACGGTATAACATTCTTGTAAACATCATACCCGCTATTATTAATAAAGGTGAAAAAATTGCAAATCTAACATTTGAGAATGTATCTGGTAACATATACTGGTATAAAATACTAGTGATCAAATCCCCTAACACAACAGAAATACAAATATTAACTATCTCTGTTACTCCTAGATATGACCATAGAGATTTATTAGTACCGAATAAATAAAAACTGACTATATATACAACAAGTGAAATCACTAGAAATTCAAATATTTCTGTATAGTGTCCATTAAGCATAGCGAATGGATCTGATGCCTTACCTAAAAATATCGATGCTACTATCCCTAATGCTACTATAAATAAATCCAATAACATTATAAGTTTGAATCTATGATTTATATAAATTTTTGATGAAAATAATCTATTCATAACATCTCCTGAAAATTTATTAAAAACTAAGGGGCTGACCTAACAGGTCAAACCCATATAAAATTTAAATAACAATACTTCATGTAACAATTTATAAGCAATAAAAGTGTCTTTTGGAATCGTAAAATTACTTAATAAATCCTATAGGGAAACTTTAAAAATAAAATTATATAAAATCAAACTTTAAAGTCTCCCTTACTATTCACCCAGATATTTTAAAGTAATCTATAACCAAAATATCCCGTAACTGCTATTATAATAAGTAATATTACAATACTAATTTTCCTTGTTTCTTTGATTACTTTTATCTCCACTATCTTTTGAACTATTAATATCGTTATAGCTACAAAAATTGCAGTTGTTTTTGCTCTCTGATTTTCTATAAACATAGTTCCTATTATTATAGCCAAACTAAAAACCGTTATAAGCATATTAATAGCCAAAAATATCAATTTTTTATCTGTCATAATTATTTTTTCCTTATCTTAATTGTTACTTTAACAATCGGCGTATCCGTCGCTATTCGAATGTTTTCTTTTGGATAAATCTTCAGATTACTACGCTCTTCTGTTTCCTCTTTAACATCACTCAAATCAACATCAACGAACATTTCACTTATTTTTGCAAGATTATCAGCATCCTCCGCTCTAATCGTTACTTTTGTAACATCGGCAGTAGCACTGACAAGCTCAAATCCTGAAGGCAAACTGCCTATTGTATTTACTTCTAACGGAACCTCTTTTTCAATATTTTTTAATTCAATACTCATAACGGTTGAATTCGGTTCTATTTGAATATCTTCTATCTTGTTATAATCACTATCATAAGCAACCAATTTAGCTTCTTCTCTCGTATTTCTATTAATTTTTGTACGTGTATCACTTTCAGCACGAACTTCATTAATTCTATTAAGACTCTCAATCGCTCCAGAAATCTTAACCGTTTCATTTGTTACACTAAGTTTTTCAACTTCATATCCTATTAATAGTCTTTCTTTCTTAACTACAGGCGTCACTCTAAATTCTTTTGTCGCTTTTTCTCTTATTGAAATAGTTATTGTAGAAGGTTCTGCTGTGCCATCAACACCTCTTTCTAAACCTTCAATCTCTATTCTAACTTTTTGATCATCGCCAATTTGAGCATTTTTCAAATTTAGTCTAGCTTTGAAATTCTTTGCGATACTTTCCTTTTGAACTTTTGTCTGCGTTCCTGATAATTTCACAGAAATAGTATTAGGAATACCTACGACATAAAGCTTATCTCTATCATATTCAACTTCTAATGGCACATCGCTAACCCAAGCAGTAGCATTATTACTATTGTCTCCTCCTAAAACCGAAAAATTCTTGAAATTTTCATTAACAGATATGAATAATAATATCGCAATTAAAAATGATATTAACTTTAACTTATTATTTTCTTTTAGTTTCATAATATCACCTCTTATTTAATAATTCTTTCTTGTTGTTGCCAATTTTTAGTCAGATATTTAGTTAAAGTCTCCGTTGAATAATCAGAAGTTAACACACCATTTTGGCAAACACTAATTTTCCCAGTTTCTTCTGAAACAGCAATAACGATGGCATCTGTCAACTCCGATAACCCTAAAGCTGCACGGTGTCGTGTTCCATAACTACTCGCAATTGATCTATTATCTGATAAAGGAAGCACACAACTAGCTGCACGAATTTTATTTTTATCTATTATCATTGCTCCATCATGCAGTGGCGTATTTGGAATAAATATGTTAATAATAAGTTCACTCGTTACCTCAGCATTAACAACGATACCACTTTCCACATACTCATCAAGCCCAGTGTTATTTTCTAAAACAATAAGTGCTCCTATTCTTCGGCGAGCCATATGCCTAGACGAGTCAACAACAGCCTTTATTATATGTTCAGTTGAATCTTTCTGAACGTCTTTATAATTCATATTGAAGATATTAGACAGCTGTACCCTTCCTATATATTCAAGAGCTCGTCTCAATTCCGGTTGGAATATAATCATTATCCCTAACACTCCCCAAGTTACCACTTGTTCAAATATGTATGTCATCGTCTTAAATCCTATAAAATTAAAGAATATTTTTAATCCAATAACAATTAAAATACCTTTAACAAGTTGCATACCACGAGTACCTTTTAATAAACTTAGTAGTTTATAGACTAAAAACCAAACTAATAGTATATCCAATAAATGAATAATTAGTGTTAGCGTACTTACTCCTGATAAGTATTCAGCTATCATAAAAAATCTCCTTCCTTAAATTAATAATGTCGTTGTAATACATAATAATCAACATTTTATGAGTATAACAGTCCACTTTCAATTATATCATAAAATAAAGGAACTGTGCTATTTTTTATAAAAGAAAAAAGATATTTTACTTTTAATATCGGTAAAACATCTTTCAAAATCACTTCGTATAAACTAAAGGACGACAAATAAATCTCTAACGAGTTTATCGATAGTTCTTAAATAAGCCCTTCTCTTTTATTAACTAGTACTGTTTCTCGTCAAGCTATAACTAAAATCTTAAATACTTTCTCTAAGATTTATATAATTTTGAATATTATAATCTTGAGGATTTAGCTCTATATCATTACCTAAAATCATATTAGCAATACTATATCCAATTATCGGACCTGTAGTTAAACCTGAAGATCCAAGTCCACTTATCGCATAAACATTTTTTAGTGTTGGAACCTCTCCAAAAAACGGAGAATAATCACTAGTATAGGCTCTAATTCCGACACGCTCATTTATTATTTCTGAATTTTTCAATTCACCTAAAAAGCTCTCTGCTTCTTCACCAAATGCGTCAAGTTGCATTTTATCAACAGTTAAATCAAAGCCCATGTCATTTTCATGTGTTGCTCCTACGCTAACAACACCATTTTCAAATGGAATAATATCCAATTCACCCTCAGGCATAATAACCGGATAAACTCCTGTATTTTCATCCCTAACCCTATAATCTCTTAATTGACCTTTTTGCGGACGAACATCAACATCAAAACCAAGTGGGGATAATATATCTTTTAACCATGCACCAGTCGCAAGAACAACAGCATCAAAGAGTTCTCCACTAACCTCATACTTATCTCCTACAACCTTTAGACTAACTTTTCCCCTAACAAGATTAGCCTTCGAAGCAGTAAGCAAAGTATTAACGAATCTCTCACCTTCTACACGCCCACCACCGCTGGCATACAGTACATCTCCATTATTATCAAAACTAGGGATAATCTTTTGAACCTCTTCTTTTGAGATTATCTCTAAATTTCCTATCATCGGTGATAATTCTTTACGACTTTCTGCGAGTTCTTTTAACTCAGGTAACTTGTCCGTATTTTTTTTCAATAAATATACTCCGCACTGTGAATAAAAATCAGTATTATAACCATCAATTTCTAAATCTTTTACTAATTTTAAATAAAAATCAGCACCTAGTCTTGCCATCTTATACCAAGGCTTATTACGTCTTTTAGAAAACCACGGACTTATAATCCCAGCCGATGCTTTAGTAGCTTGACCTAAACTATAATCAAAAACTGTTATTTCATTTTTTTGTTCTTTCGATAGATAGTAAGCACACGTCGCTCCTACTATTCCTCCACCTACTACTGCAATTTTCATAAGATACCTCTCTTTTTTTTATTAAATCTTCTTAATTAAAATTATAACCCAAAAAAATTTCAGAGTAAACTTTAACTTTTAAAACGATATAGTAAAATTATTACGGAAAGGGTAAAAAAACAAAAATTAAAATTACATCGAATGAACCCAATTCAAGATTACAATCTAAAATAGTCAAAGAAAAATAAAAAGATAAATTAGAATTTATTTTTCGTAATAATTTGACTTTAACTTTTAAAACACCTCTGAAATCTAACTTTCTTATAAATTAATTTTAAAAAGTAACCAAACTCAAAATTTCACTCAATCTAATTTTATATGCAATACGCAATTTTTTTCTTTCGGAATTATTTTATAGACTTATATAACATAACATATTATAATATAACTTAAGTCAAATGACTTTAAAACTATAATTTGCAGGAGGTAAACTATGACTGAAATGAAATTAATACCAAGAAATGAAGTCGAAGAGAAATATACTTGGGATATAACTCTTCTATATAAAACTGATGAAGATTACAAAGCTAGTCTTGAAAATATTAAAAAAGAAATTTTAGATTTCAAGGCTACTTACGAAGGAAAATTAGCAGATCACTCTACTTTAGATATCGCCATTAAAAAGTATGAAGAACTTTATGAAGAATATTATAAACTATCTCACTATGCGGAATTGCCAATGGCAGTAGATAGATTCAACGACAACGTAGTACAAAATATGACACTTTTTGAAGATATTTCTACTTTATGGGCAGGGAATT
>NZ_CAUSAI010000037.1:0-18000 GCF_963529685.1 uncultured Gemella sp. | reverse complement strand
AAAGGGTTATACCCGAAGAGAAAACCACCCCTTTTCAGGGGTGGTCATTATTTTTGAAAATATAAAAAAATGAGCATTTAAACAATGCTCATCTTTACTTCTAATACTTTTTCTACTTCGGGAATTTTTTCTTTTATCTTTTTCTCGATAGCATATTTTAGGGTAATATGAGAAAGCTCACAGTGGGCGCATTCACCTAAAAATCTAACCTTAAGTATACCGTCTTTATAGTTTATAAATTCTATATTACCACCATCTTCAATAAGTTTGGGGCGTATTTTTTCTAATTCAAATTTTATTTTATCTACAGTTTCATAATGCTCTTTATTCAACATACTAACACCTCTCTATACAGTATTATACTGTTCTGAACTAAAAAAGTCAATAAAGCTAGTAAACATAAATTTTATATCTATCATAATGGAAAATGTGTCAATAATTAAAAGTTGTATTACACATTTCAGTTTATTATTGATATTAAAATAAAATTTAGGCTTAGTGTATTTCAAGAGTGAATTAATTAAAAATTGAAACATTATTAATAAATATAGCCAATAAGAATCTCAGTAAATAACTGAAAAATCACAAAAATATAATAATTCATAAAATCATATATAAATGCAATGTTTCGCGATGTGATTGACGGATAGTTTAATTGGAAAATGATGATAAAAGTTAGGTAGGGAAAAGTATTTAACAAATAAAGTTGAATAATTTATAAATTTTAATAACTTCATAAATTATTCACAAATAATTTTATAAAATGTAAGCAATATACTATTATTTTATTAGAAAAACAGTTATAATAATAATTAGAAAATAAAAACAAAGAGGGAAACATTTTATGACTAATACAGATAATCGATTAATATTGATAACAGATGTAGCGGTAGGTAAATTCCAAGAAATGTTATTTGATGCTGATAAACGTGATAGTTACTTAAAAATTTCTATTGCTTTAGAAGGTGCTCAAATGCATTACGCTATTGATATTAAAGATGAATTAGAGGCTGGAGATAAAGTATATAGCTTCGGTGATTTGAAAGTTCTTGTTAATGAAGAGGATGAACTTTTATTAAAAGGTCTTGAAATAGACTATGTTCAAGATGAATTTGGAAGTGAGTTTACACTACATAATCCAAATATGATTGAAATTTATGATGATGAAGACGGTGGTTGCTGTGGGAACGGCTGCTGCTGTGGATAAAATTATATAATAACAGAAAAAGGAGAATTTTAAGCTATGAAAAACGTAGTTATTTTAGGTGCTGGATATGCAGGACTAACAACATTAAAAGGATTAAAAAAAGCTGCTAAAGCTGGTGAGGTAAAAGTTACATTAGTAAATAAAAACTCTTACCACTACGATACTGTAAACTTACATGAGGTTTCGGCAGGAAATATTTCAGCAAAAGATATTTGTATCGATATTAAAGATGTAGTATCTCCAGGTGTTGAGTTCATTCAAGATGAAGTTATTAAAATTGATACTGAGAAAAAATTAGTATTAACTAAAAAACATGAACTTGACTACGATGTTTTAGTAGTAGGGTTAGGATTCCAACCTGAAATGTTTGGAATTGAAGGTATGGCTGAAAATGCAATGCCAATAGCTGATGTTAAGGCTGCGGAAAAAATTGCTGCAACTCTAGAAGATAACTTCAGAAAATACGCTACTAGTGAAGAAAAAGATGTTAAAGATATCTCAGTAATCGTTGGTGGTGCTGGATTAGCAGGAATGGAGTTCTTAGGTGAGTTAGTGCACCGTAAAAAAGAATTATGTTCTAAATACGGAATTGATGAAAAATTAGTAAAAATTTATGGATTAGATGCTTGTCCAACTTTATTACCAATGTTTACTAAAGAATACAGCGACTATGCTAAAAAATATTTAGAAGATAACGGAATTGAAATTATCTTAGGTGCTGGTATTAAAGGTGCTACTAAAGACAGTTTTATTATCGAAGTTGATGGTGAAAGAAAAGAATTATTCGCATCTACGTTAGTATGGACTGCTGGAGTTCGTGGTAACAAACTTATGGACGAAGCGTTCCCAGAACTTTCAAAACGTGGGCGTCTTGTAACTACTCAACAATTAACAGTACCAGGACTTGATGATGTTTATATTATCGGAGACTGTGCTGCATTTATCGAAACAGGTCAAGAAAGACCATATCCAACAACTGCTCAAATCGCTAACCAAATGGGTGCTTATGTAGGTGCTAGAATTAGCGGTAAACAAGTAGGAGACTTTAAGTATATTAACCGTGGATGTGTTTGTTCATTAGGACACAAAGATGGTATCGCTGATGTTATGGGTGGTAAAAAAGCTAAAGGATTCAAAGCTGCTAAACTTAAAAAAATCATTGAAGCAAAAGCAATTTATGAGTTAACAGACTTCGTTACAGCATTGAAAAACCAACGTATCCTTTAATATTATTGATATTAGACAAGTATTATAAAGAAGACTCAATTGTTTTTGAGTCTTCTTAATTTTTTTTGAAAACGGATAAAAGGGGCTGACTCAACAAAATCGATTTCTTCGAAATCACAATTTTTGAGTCACTCCCATAAATTTGTTATTTACCCGAGTTTTCAACTGTGTTAATTTGAAAAAAAGTTATAATTATGGTAAGATATAGTGTAGAGAAAATTTAACCAAATAAAGTTATGGGGAAAAATTATGATATATAAAATAGCAAATACAGAGGAAGAATACGATCAAATATTTAAGTTGAATTACGAAACGTTCGTTGAAGAAATTCCTCAACATGAAAAGAATGAAACTAAAAAACTAAAAGATAAATTTCATGACAAAAATATATATATTATAGCGAAAAAGAAACACGATGTTATAGGAATGATTGCATTATCAGATCAAAGACCTTTTTCGCTAGATTTAAAATTAAATGATATTGATAAGTACTACAAAGGAAACTACAAAAAGCCTGTAGAAATCAGATTACTTTCGATTAAGGAACAGTATAGAAAAACTAAAGTCTTTACAGAGTTACTTCAAAGAACTTTTAATTATATAATTCAAAATGCGTATGACATAGTGTTTATATCGGGAACTACAAGACAAGAAAAACTATACAATCACTTAGGATTTGTGAAATTTCATGAAAATGTAGGAACAAAAGATGCAGAATATATGCCAATGTACCTAAAATTAGATTCAGGTAATAAAGTTTTAGAAAGAATGTCGCAAGCTCAAAGGGTAAACTTTTTACCTGGGCCAGTAGATTTATCTGAAGATGTTCTTGCGAAGTTATCTAAACAACTTTACTCACATAGAAGTAGTGAATTTGTTAGTCTAACTAAAGATACATTATCAAAATTGGAGAGAATACTTGACGTTAAACAAGCAACGATTCTTCACGGCTCGGCGACATTAGCTAATGAGGCTATTATGGCACAATTGAAAGGTAGAAATCTTATAAATGGTTTAATTCTTTCAAATGGTGAATTTGGTAGTAGATTAGTTAAAGAAACAAAACGACATGGACTTAATATCGAAAGTTATTCTGTAGAATTTGGAGAGAGTTTTGATTTAGACATTTTATCAGAAAAACTTAAATCTGGAAACTACGATTTTGTTTATTTAGTACATAATGAAACAAGTGTAGGAATTTTAAACGATTTGGATGAAATAACTCGAATTGTTAAAGGAAATAACGTTGTTCTTGCTGTTGATGCTGTATCAGCAGTAGGAGCGATAAAATATAGTTATAAAGATGTTGACTATGTAGCTTGTTCATCAGGAAAAGCATTTTGTTCTGTTGCTGGATTAGCGATAGTTGGATCTAATTGTGAATTAGTTCCTTTAGAAAATACACCACTTTACTTAGATTTACACTATGCTAATAAAATGACTTCAATACCATTTACTCAACCATCAATTTTAATGGAGGCTTTAAACACAGCTTTAGATGCCTTTAAAACAGATGAAAGATATGAGAAGGTACAAGAAAAATACTCATATATGAAAGAAGGATTAAAAGAATTAAACCTTCCAATTATGAAATTTAAAGATAAAGAAGTATCTCCTGTAATAATTACAGTAGAACTTCCAAAAACTATATGTTCTCTTAATGTAGGAGCTTCATTAGCAATTAATAATATTTTTATCCACTATAAGAGCTCATATTTACAAGAAAGAAACATTATACAATTTTCATTTATAAATATTAATACAACAAAAAATGAAATAGATTACACATTAAATATATTAAAACAAATGATAGGAGATTATTAATGGCAGTATTTAAAGTATTTTACCAAGAAAATTCAAAGGAAATTCCAGTAAGAGAAAACACTCAAGTGTTATATGTAGAGGCTGATGGAGTACCAGCAGTAAGAAAGTATTTAGATGATAGAAATTACAATGTAGAATTAGTTCAAGAACTAAGCGAAGCATACTTAGAATTTGAAAAACAATCTGAAGACTTTAAAGTGGAGAAAGTTAATGGATAAAATTATAAAGAAAAATGAAGTAGGTGTTGCGGCTATTGGTGGTCTAGGCGAAATTGGAAAAAACACCTACGCGGTTCAGTATCGTGACGAGATTATTATTATCGATGCTGGAGTTAAATTCCCTGGAGATAATATCCTTGGGATAGACTATGTAATTCCAGACTATTCATATATTGAAAAAAATGTTGATAAAATCAAAGCATTGGTAATTACTCATGGTCACGAAGATCACATTGGTGGTTTACCATTTTTACTTAGAAAGGTAAATCTTCCAATTTATGGAGGACCACTAGCGATTGGTCTAATAAGATCAAAATTAGAGGAGCATAATTTATTAGCAAAAGCTGAGTTGAATGTTATTGATGAAGATACAGTATTGAGTTTTAAATACTTAAAGGTTTCATTCCATAATACTTCCCACTCTATCCCTGATTCATTTGGTGTTATTGTTAATACTCCTCAAGGAAATATTGTTCATACTGGGGATTTTAAATTTGACTTTACACCGGTAGGACAAGGATCAAATTTACATAAAATGGCGGCAATAGGAGAAGAGGGTGTGTTATGCTTACTTTCTGATTCGACAAACTCAGAGAGAACGGAATTTACTCAAAGTGAAAAAGAAGTAGGGAAAACTATTTCTAATATACTTCGTAAAGAAAAACATAGAGTAATATTCGCGACATTCGCTTCTAACGTATATCGTGTAAAACAAGTTGTTGAAGCTTGTATAGAGCATGGTAGAAAAATTGTAGTATTCGGACGTTCTATGGAAAAAGCTATAAAAATAGGTACGGAGTTAGGATATATAAAAGCACCTAAAGAAACGTTTGTTAATAGTAAGTATCTTAACCAGGTAGATCCAAATAAATTATTAATACTATGTACAGGGACTCAAGGTGAGGAACTTGCTGCTTTAAGTAGAATAGCAAATGGTACGCATAAAAAAATTACAATTATGCCAACTGATACGGTAATTTTTGCGAGTTCTGCAATTCCAGGAAATACACTTTCAATAAATAAAAACATAGATTTATTATCAAAATTGGGTGCTAATGTTATTACATCTAGTGTTAATAATGTTCATACATCAGGACACGGTTCTAAAGAAGAACAAAAATTAATGTTCAGACTTATTAAGCCGAAATACTTTATGCCAATTCACGGTGAGTACAGAATGCAGGTTATTCATGCTCAAACTGCGGCTGAATGTGATATTCCTTTAGAAAATTCATTCATCATGGAGAACGGCGAAGTATTAGCTTTAACAAGTGATAGTGCTAGAATTGCCGGGAAATTTGAAGCTTCTGACGTTTATGTAGACGGTCTTGGAATTGGTGATATTGGTAGTGTTGTGATTAAAGATAGAAAAGAGCTTTCTGAAGAAGGTGTTATCGTAGTTTCAATCGCAATTGACTTTAAAAATAAAAAACTAATGAATAATCCAGATGTGATAAGCCGTGGATTCGTAAATGTTAATGAATCGATGGAATTATTTGGACAAGTTAAAGGAGTCATTAAAGACGCGGTATTATCAGTTCTAGAAAGTGAAGATTGCAGTGTTTACCAAGTAAGACAACAAATTTTAGAATCACTTGGACAATTTTTAGAAAGTGAAATAGGAAGAAAACCTGTTATTTTACCAACAATATTGGAGGTGTAAATATGAAATACAGAAGTGTATTTGATATTATAGGTCCGGTAATGGTAGGACCATCTAGTTCACATACGGCAGGTGCAGTTCGTATCGGTCTTTTTACAAGATATATTTTTGGAAGGCAGCCTGAAAATGTAAAAATAACATTATATGGTTCTTTTAAAGAGACATATAAAGGGCATGGGACTGACATTGCGTTAATAGGAGGATTATTGGGATATAACACTTCAGATAAACGTATTAGAACTAGTATGGAAGATGCTAAATTAGCAGGTATGGAATTTGAATTTGTAGAAAGTGAAATCGAACATGTTCATCCTAACACAGCAAAAATAGAAGTTGAAGCGGGAAGATATAGTTTAGATCTTATTGGAAAATCAATAGGTGGAGGAAAGATGGTTATTTTTGAACTTCTTGGATTCGATGTGAATCTTTCAGGAGATTTTCCTTGTTATTTCATATTTTATAAATTCAATGACAATAATAAAAAAAATCTTTCGGTAAAAATAGAAGAAATCTTCGGAGACAAAAAAGTTAATGAAAAATATTCTAGTTCTATCTTAGAAGGAATTAACTTATTAGTTGTCGAATCACTAGAAGAATTAAATGAAGAAAATATGCAGAAATTAACTGAACTAGAGTATATTAATGAAGTAAAATTTGCAGATAGATTGTAGAGGGTACAAAAATGTTTACTAGTTTAGCAGAAATAGTTGAAAAATCAAAATTAGAAAATAAACCAGTTTCTGAGTTAATGATTGAACAAGAGATAGAGTTAAATGGTGTAACACGTTCTGCGGTTGAAAAATTAATGAAAAGAAATCTAAATGTAATGATGCAAGCTGTTGATGAAGGATTAGCAGGAGTAAGTTCGAAAACTGGACTTACTGGAGGAGATGCTAAGAAATTGCAAGAATATATTAACAGTGGGAAATCTATTACAGGTAGTGATTTTTTAAATGGTGTAGCAGCAGCGATAGCAACTAATGAGGTTAATGCTTCACTTGGTCTGATTTGTGCAACACCAACTGCAGGATCAGCGGGTGTCTTACCTGGATGTATTTACGCATTAAAAGAAAAATTCAATATAGATGAAGAAACGCAATTAAAAATGTTATTTACAGCCGGAGCTTTCGGATTTGTAGTAGCGAATAATGCTTCATGTTCAGGAGCGGAAGGTGGATGTCAAGCTGAAATAGGATCTGCTAGTGCAATGGCAGCGGCAGCTATAGTAGAGGCAATGGGAGGCGATGCAGAGATGAGCGCTCATGCCTTTGCTATAGCCCTAAAAAATATGTTAGGTTTGGTATGTGATCCAGTAGCTGGATTAGTAGAAGTCCCTTGTGTTAAGAGGAATGCAGCTGGGACCTCAACAGCTCTTATGGCGGCAGATTTAGCCTTAGCAGGTATAAAAAGTAGAATTCCTGCTGATGAGGTATTAGAAGCAATGTATAAAATAGGATTAGAAATGTCTACAACATTAAAAGAAACAGCTAAAGGCGGTTTAGCGATTACTAAAACTGGAGAAAAATATAGGAGTTTATTATTCGGTAATGATTAATATTTTAGAAAAATCAGTAGGAACTATAAAAGGCGTAGGGAAGAAATATTTACAAACTTTAAACGAACTAGAGATATATACTATTCGTGACGTTTTGTATAATATTCCCTATAGAGTATCTAGTTCTACTGATTTTTCTTCATCTGTAAAAGATAATGAAAAAGTAATTACTACTGGAAGAATCGAGACAAGAGTAAGTACACAATTTTATGGTAATAGGAGGAGCAGGTCTTTCTTTACACTTTCTACTTCGTCGGGAAGTATTAAAATTGTGTTTTTTAATCAACATTATTTAAAGAAAAACTTAATAGAGGGTAGAGATGTAGTAGTGAAAGGAACATATAATGCTACTAATAACACTATTACAGCTTCTAGTATAAGTTTTAATAGTGCTGAGGAAAAGCCAAAGGGAGATACAATAGAAGTTTTTTATCATCTTAAACAAGGTATTACTCAGAAAAAATTTATAAAACTGGTAGAAGAATCATTTAAGATGATAGATGGGGAAAATGTAATTCTTGATTTAGTACCTGAAAATTTCAAGGGAATTTGGAAGTTAGAAAAAATTCTTTATACGTTACATTATCCTAAGAATTCCGACGAATTTGATAAAGCTAGAAAGATGTTTGCTTTTCATGAATTATTTAACTATCAATTAAAGCTGCAACTTCAAAATATTAATAGTAGAATAGAGGATGCAAGATATAGCATAGGCATAGCTGATTTTTATGTAGAAGAATTTAAAAATAGTCTACCATTTAAATTAACTGGTGCACAAAGTAGAGTTATCGAAGAGATAGTAAAAGATTTAAATGAACCTTTTAAGATGGATAGATTGTTACAAGGTGATGTAGGTAGTGGGAAAACAGCCGTAGCAGCTGCTACGTTATACTCAGTTATAAAAGCTGGGTATCAAACAGCCATAATGGCGCCGACAGAAATACTTGCTAATCAGCATTTTGAAACATTTTTTGAGTTTTTTAAAGATTTAAATATTTCAGTTGCTCTTTTAACGAGTAGTACACCAAAGAAAGAAAGAAACACAATTTTAAGTTTACTTGAAGTTGGTGAGGTAGAATTATTAATAGGAACACATTCTTTAATTCAGGAAGATGTGATATTCAAAAATTTAAAATATGTAATTACTGATGAACAACATCGTTTCGGAGTAAAACAACGACAATTATTAAGTAATAAAGGGGAGGCGGTTAATTCATTAATGATGACAGCAACCCCAATACCACGAAGTTTGGCAATTACTTTAATAACTGACATTAAGGTGTCGACAATTGATGAATTGCCTGCGGGTAGAAAAAAAGTTCAAACTTATAAAGCTAATAATAAAAGTTTCTACAAAGTTCTAGACAATATTCGTATGGAGTTAGATAATGGTAGACAAGGTTACGTAGTCTGTCCATTAATTGAAGAATCAGAGAAAATGGATCTTCAAAATGTAGAAGAGACTTACGAAAATATTAAAAATTATTTACCAAAAGACTACAAAATTGCAATATTACATGGTAAAATGAGTAATAAAGAAAAAGATGCTATTGTAGAAAAATTTCTAAATAAAGAAATTCATATACTTATTTCAACGACAGTAATCGAAGTTGGGGTGAATGTTCCGAATGCGACATTTATGATAATAGTAGATGCTCATCGCTTTGGGCTTGCTACATTACATCAACTTCGAGGAAGAGTAGGAAGAAGTGAATTTCAATCATATTGTATATTAGTAACAGATTCAAAAAGTGAACGAATAGACATTATGTGTTTGGAAAACGATGGTTTTAAGATAGCAGAATTTGATTTAAAACAACGCGGTCCGGGTGACTTCTTTGGGGTAAAACAAAGTGGGGTACCTAGTTTTAAAGTAGCAGATTTAATAAATGATGTAGATTTAATGTACTTGGCTAAAAGATTAGCTGTAAAAATTATTGAAGTTACGGACAATAAGGAGCGCTTGTTACAATATGTTGGATTGGATGAGACGATTATATAGGAGGATGAAATGAGTAAGAAGTTGAAAAATACTATTTTAAATATACTGATAGTGGTATTATTATGTACTTCTGTTGTGTTGATATTTAAAAATCAAATTAGAGAATTTTTAACAGGAAATGCAAACGACAAGATTATTACGGCATATAAAAATGGTAAAGGTGAAGTTGATATACCTTGGTGGCAAAAAATGTTCACTGATAACGAATCAAAGATTAAATTAACGGATTCTATGCTAGGAATTTTAAAAATTGATAGTGTGAATATAGAAGAACCCATCTTTGAAAATGTTACTGAAATTAACTTAATTAATGGAGTAGCAACATCACAAGAACCTTCGCATTTAGATGCTCAAAACGTAGTTATTGCTGGTCATAGTGTGCAAGGTGTCGGAATAAGATTTAACAACTTAACAAAGATTAAAAATGGTGCTAAAATCCAAATTATATCAAAAGATAAATTACGAACATATGAAGTAAGTAAATTGTATGATGTAACACCAACGCAAGTTGAGATTTTAGAACAACACGAAAATGAACCAAAGATTTTAAAATTATTCACTTGTGACAACTTTAATCCACAAACTGGAGAATGGGAAAGTCGTTTTGTAGTAGAGGCTAAATTAATAGGAGAAGAAAGCGCATAATATTATGAAAATAGGTATAGATATTTTAGGTGTAGATGAACCTGATAGAATTATAAATTTTGTAAATAGTTATGATGACAATGAAGTAGAATTCTATGTTTATGGTTTAGAAGAGAATTTAAATCGAGTAACTAAAACTGAAAATATTACTAAGAATGTTTGTACAGAAGAGGTGCTGATGTCTGATGATGCTGCACGTGTTCATAGAAAGAAAAAAGATGCTTCTATGATTAGAATGCTATCTGATTTAAATAATGATATCATTGATGTTGCAATTTCGGGTGGGAGTACAGGTGCATTTATGGCGAGTTCACTGTTTATGTTAGGCCGTATTGAAGGTATATCAAAACCAGGATTAGCATCATTATTACCGACAAGTTCCGAGCATAAATTCTTATTAACGGATCTAGGTGCTAATGTAGAAGCTAAACCTGATGATTTAGTAAACTATGCTAAACTCGGACAGTTATACATGAAGTATATTTATAAAATCGATAAACCTTCTGTTGCTTTGTTAAATGTCGGTGTTGAGGAAACTAAAGGTAATAAAGTATATAAAGAGGCTCACAAGCTACTTAAAGAAGATATTACTAATTTTAAAGGCAATATCGAAGCTAGAAACATATTAGAACATAGATTTGATATAGTTATAGCTGATGGATTTGCGGGAAATATTCTGTTGAAATCAATAGAAGGTGTTGCGAGTTCTTTAGGAAAAATGATAAAAGGTATTTTCATAGAGAACCTAATAACTAAAATTTCAGCACTATTAGTGAAAAAAGGAATTAAAGCATTTAAGAAAAAATTTGATTATAGTGAATACGGTGGAGCATTCTTATTAGGTATTAAAAAACCAAGTATAAAAGTACATGGCTCAGCTGATGAAAATGCATTATATTATGCTGTGCAACAAGCAAAACAAATACACAAAACAAAACTTTATGATATAATGATAGAAACAATGGAAAAAGGAGAATAAAATAATGGCGATTTTTGAAGAAGTAAAAGAGATTATTACAAAGTATATTAAAATAGATGCAGATAAAATTACATTAGATTCTAAATTAAATGAAGATCTAGATGCAGATTCTATTGATGTTGCTGATGTGGTAATGGATATCGAAGAGAAATACGGATTTGAATTTTCTGATGAAGATGCAGAAAGCATCGTTGAAATTAAAGACTTAGTAAGAGTTATTGAAGAAAGAAAATAGTACTGAAAACTAGAGTTTTAATGAATATTAGACTCTAGTTTTTAGCGTTTTTTTCGATTTGCTAAAAGGTATTAATAGGGAATGTGCTCAAATGCAATGAAATAGTTCTTTAAGTTTAATTATAGGAGGTTTGTATGAAAAATAATACGGATATTATTATCTCAGATAGTATAGAAATAAAAAATATGATTTATAATATTAGGGGAAAGCAGGTTATGCTTGATAGTGACTTGGCTTCTTTGTATCAAGTGGAAACTAAAGTATTTAATCAGGCGGTAAAAAGGAATATCAAAAGATTTCCTGAGTTATTTCGTTTTCAACTTACAGAAAAAGAATTTAATAACTTGAGGTCACAATCTGTTACCTCAAGTTCAAATACACATGGTGGGAGAAGATATATGCCATATGTGTTTACAGAACAGGGAATTGCTATGCTTTCAGCTGTATTAAAAAGTGATATTGCTATTGAAATGAGTATTAAAATAATTAATAGCTTTGTAGAAATGAGAAATCTTTTGATGTTTAGTCAAGAATTGTATTCAAGATTAGATAGAGTAGAATTGAAGCAATTGGAAACTGACAAAAAATTAGAAGAAGTATTTACTTATATTGCTAGAAATAAAGAAGTAAAACAAAAAATATTTTTTAATGGTCAAATATATGATGCATTTAGTTTTCTTGTAAGTATAATTCAAAAAGCTAATAGAGAGATTATATTGATTGATAATTATATAGATATTTATACTTTAAATATTTTGTGTAAAAAAAACAGCAACGTAAAAGTTAAAATATATACTGCAGGTAAAGGAAATTTGACGACAAAAGATATTGAAAAATTTAACGAGCAGTATACAAATTTAACTGTAAAAACAAATAAAAATTTTCATGATAGATTTTTAATTTTAGATAGTAACGAAGTTTATCACATAGGAGCATCTATTAAGGATGCAGGGAAGAAAAGTTTCGGTGTTACAAAAATAGAAGAAAATTGTTTTAAAGAAAATCTATTAAGCAAGATAGAGTAAGGTATAATTTTTAACTAATTATTAGTTTTATATGATAAGATAATTTACAATATTATCTATATCAAATAAATTTTAACTATTTAGCTTTTAACTAGTTGAGAAATGTGGTATAATTTACTAGAAAATAAATAAAAAAGGAGAATAGTTTATATATGGAAATGTTATTTAGACTATTAGCTGAACACGTTTATATTATATTATTTGCTTCGCTAATCTTGGAATTTGCGGCTCTACCATTACCAGGTGAAACTATGATGGTTGTGGCTGGGATTATGGCATATCATGGTCATGGTAACTACGTTGGGATGATAATAGCAAGTGCCTTAGGAACGGTAATCGGGATGCAATTTTCTTACGAAGTAGGTAGAAGATTAGGAACAAAGGCTATAGATAAGTATGGTATATATATAGGATTAACTCCATATAGAATGACGAAAGCGGCAGAATTTTTCAACAAATTTGGAAATATAGTTATAGTTATAGCCTATTTCTTACCGGGAGTTAGACATATTTTAGGATACTTTTCAGGTATTTCACGTATAGATGCAAAACGATTCCATATATATTCTACATTAGGTGGTGTATTTTGGGTAATAGTATTTATTACTCTAGGTTATGTTCTTGGACCTAGTGCACATCATGTATTCCACTTAATGCATAAGTACGGTACGATGATATTTATATTAGGAATTGCAGTATTATTTGTTTATCTAATTTATAAAAAATTAGGTGCGAAAGAGTTTTCTACTTACTTTAAAAAGAATATTAAATATATTGTTGTGTTACTTTTAGTAGAAGCGGCAGTATTGGTGAAGTTTGTAGTTTTAGACCCTAAAGCCCATCCGAAGTTTAAGTCGGAAGTAATCTTTTATTGTTTAGCATTTTTAGCTTTTGTTGCATTTTTAGCATACTTAAGAGTAACATTAAAACACGATACAACTGAAAAATTATTAGTAGTTGTTGACTATCAAAAAGACTTCGTAGACGGAGCATTAGGTTTTGAAACTGCCGATCAACTTGATCAAGTTATTGCTAATAAAATTGATGAATATATAAAAGCTGGACAAGACGTGATATTCACAAAAGATACTCATTATACAAATTATTTAACGACAAGAGAAGGTAAACATTTGCCAGTTGAACATTGCATAATTGATAGTGAAGGACATCAGTTATATGGAAAAGTTGCAAGTTATGAAAAATATGCTAAAAAGGTATTTAATAAAACTTCATTTGGAAGTATAGATTTAGCTAAGTTTATTTCACGTAGTGATTATAAAGAAGTTGAATTTTGTGGTTTGGTATCGAATATTTGTGTCTTAAGTAATATAATTATGACACAAACATATAATGAAAAAGTGGAAATAGTAGTTGATTTAAATGCTACTAAAGGTTTAAGTGAGGAAGTTAATTCATCATTTAAAACATATCTACAAAATTTAACAGTCAATGTAAAAGAATAATATAAAATACGAATCTCTTTCTGAACCTTTCGGAGAGCATTCGTATTTTTTATATTTTGAATAGAAAATTACTTAATTTTATGTTAAACTAGTAAATAAAATTAGGAAAGAGGGAATTATTATGAATTATTTATTAGTATCACCAAATTTTCCAGTAATGCAAGAATTTTTTGCTAAAAAATTAGTAGAAAAAGGTGTAAAAGTATTAGGTATAGGCAGTGAAAGCTATGATAATTTATCAGATTCTTTAAAAAGTTCTTTAAGTGAATATTATAAAGTAGACGATTTAGAAAATTATGAAGATGTTCTTAGAGGAGTAGCACACCTAATTTATAAGCATGGAATTATAGATAGAGTTGAATCGAATAATGAACATTGGTTAATGCTAGATGCAACTATTAGAGAAGAATTTAATATTAAAGGTGTCCAACCAGCAGAACTTAAGTTTACAAAATATAAATCTAGAATGAAAGAAAAGTTCAAAAATGCTAAAGTACCAGTTGCAGAAGGTGTTGCTGTTTCGAATATAAGTGAATTAAACGAGGCTATTAAGAATATTAAATTACCTGTAATTGCTAAACCAAATAATGGTGTGGGAGCGAGTAATACATATAAGTTATTATCAAATACAGATGTTGAAGAATTTAAAAAACAGTGGAATCAAGATGTTGTTTATTTCATAGAAAGTTATGTAGATAATGGTATTTTATGTACATATGATGGACTAATTGATTCTAATGAGGAAATTGTATTTGAAACAAGTTTTTACTATACTAAACCTACTTTAGATTTACTTAACGGTGGTCTAGATTATGCTAATGTCATAGAAAAGAAAATTGATCCTAAACTGCAAAAATACGGTAGAAAGATTGTTAAAGAGTTTGGAATGAAGGAAAGATTCTTCCATATTGAATTTTTCAAGCTACCTAATGGAGATTATATTGCATTAGAATATAATAATCGTATAGCAGGAGGATATACAATAGACTTATACAATCATACTTATGAATGTGATTTATACGATATGTATTCTAAGGTAGTAATAGGAGAAAATATAGAAAAAGTAAATAATAATTTCTTCGGGATTGCTCTTTCACGAAGAGATAAATATAGCTATAAACATAGTCTAGAAAGTATCAAAGATAAGTATAATAGGAATATTAGACTAATCGAGAGAGTACCGGGAGTCTTTGCTACAGCTATGGGTGAATGGATGTTTATATTAGTAGCTGAAAAGAGTTCGAAACTTGATGAAATGATGAATTATGTTCATGAAAAAAATGAATAGGAGGATTATTTATGAAGAATAAGATTATTCAAGGTGTTTTACAATTAATTGGAATTATGGTAGTCGGTGCGGTAGTTGGATATTTTGTAGGGAAAACAGCTGGAGATACACTTTCTGGTGTTGATAAACCAAATATTATATTGTTCTTAATAACAGGAGTAATAGCCTTCATATTGCATATTATAGTTCATGAGGCTGGACACTTAGTCTTTGGGTTATTATCAGGATATAAATTTGTTAGTTTTAGAGTATTTGATTTTAAAATAATAAAAGATGAAAATGGGAAATTAAGTTTTAGATATGAAAAAATAGCAGGAACTGGTGGTCAGTGTTTGATGAGAGCTCCTGAGTATGTTAAAGGAAAGTTTAAGTATAAATTATATCTTCTAGGTGGTGTAATATTTAATGTGTTGTTTTCGATTGTATTTTGGTTAATCTTACCAAGTTATTATACATTATTATTTGCTTTAATAGGATTTACATTAGCTTTTCTAAACTTGATTCCAATGGGATTCAATGATGGTATGACTTTTTATCACGCTAGTAAAGATGAAACTACTAGATTTGTTCTATACTTACAATTAGAATACGTATATTATCAAAGTATTGGTAAGAATTTATTAATAGAAAGACCAGAAGTAGTGGAGAAAATAAATTCAATGGAAATAACTAAAACTAATTATCTAACTGACTCATTAGAATTTATAAAATTAGATGGACTAGAATATTTCTTTGAATTTAATACTTTGTATAATGAATCAAGAAAATTATACGTAGAAAGAGATGATTTGTTACCAGTTTACAAAGTTGAACTTATGGCATTGTTAGTAAAATTAATAAGTTTAGTGAATCCAGAAGATGAGCTACTAGAAGAACTTATGAAGAATAAGGCTTTATTAGCAAGGCTTAAACAAAAAAATCCACAAACGAAGAATGTTTTAGCGACATACGAATATGGTGTGAAATTGGATGATGAGAAAGCCTTAGGTTTAATAGCTGAAGCTAGAAAAATAAAAAATAAAGCACCAAATTTATATGTTCAAAATCTAGAAATGAAATATTGCGATTATTTAGAGGAAAAAATTTTAAGATAGTTAATAGAACAATAGCTAAGTTGTTACTGTTCTCCAAAATTTGACTGAATTTTTGGGGGCTATTATCAATTAAGTTATTGTTTTTATTTTTTATAAAAAATAATATTTATTATTTCGTCTTTAATAATCTATGTTTTATATAATATTATTTTTATAAATAGTTCCATCTATGTTTACTTAAAATATACTTAAAATTTATTATGAAGTCTTGACAAAAGTTGATTTAAAACTTAAAATTAATATCGGATAACTTACGAAAAATAAATTTTTGAAAAAAAAAAAAAAACTGAAAAAAATAATTTTTTTAATATTTTCTTAAGTTTGAAATTTAATTATACTAATGATTAGGAGGGTAAAAGATGTATAGTAAGAATAATAAGAAGATGATTATTCAAAAAGAACAAGAAAAAATAAATTTCTATGGTATTAAGAAGTTTAACGCTGGAACAGCATCGGTACTAATCGCTGCTGGATTCGCATTTTTGGGTGGAGGTAGTGCATTAGCAAGTAATGATGCTCCTACAACTTTAACTAATACAGAGACTATAAATAATAATGTAACAGAAAATAAAGAAGAAATTCCTACTATAACACCATCAAAAATTAATAAAACTAATTTAAGTGCGGCAATAGCACGTATTCAAGAGGCGATTGCTAACGCTAGAGTAACAGAAAAAACAGCATCAGCGATAGAAGATTCTAAAGCAGAATTAGCAACAGCACAAGCATTAGAGGTAAGTGAAGTAGTGACTCAAGCTGAAGTTAATAAAGTAACAGTCGAGCTTAAAAATAAAGCATTCGTATTAGAAAGTATGAAAAAAGCAACTACTAAAGAAGTTGATAAACCTACAGAAGAGAAAGTAAATAAAAACCAAGACCCAAGAAATGGGCAAGCTATCCCAGGAAAAGGGGAAAGTGGGTTTAGAACTGTAGATACTACAGCTGCAAATGCTGCAACAGAAGCAGAAAAATATAAAGGAATTCGTGATGCCGCTATTCCTCAATTGCAAGCGAATATTGCTAAAATTCAAGCTGAAATAGAAAAAGAAGAAGCAAAATCTGCAAATAAAAAAGACCAAGCTAAAATTGATGTGTTAAATCGTATTAAGCAAAAAGCAGAAAATGTTATTTCAACAGCCAATGCAGCAGATACGACATCTGCTAAAATAATGAGCCAACAAGCAGAAGCTGTTAAATCTGAGCGTGATTTATTAGCTTTATATTTGGCTGGTAAAGCAGACTTAGGAGCACCTGTTAGTGAAAACCACGCAGCGTACGGTAATAACCCAACAAACGGTGTCTTTGAGAGTCTGAAAGAAGGTTTTGGGGATAAAGTAACCTTTACGGATGCTGTTACTAAATCAGAAACGATTGCTAAGCAACAAAGAGGTACAGGAGAAATTAATGCATATACTGCTGGAATCGGTAGTGCTACTTACAACTGGAAAGAAAAAGTTATTACAAAAGTTGATGCAGAGGCTGGTGTACTAAATGGTTGGAAAATAGAAGTTGGTGAGCAGGTAAATGCTGTTCAACCTCTTGATGTAACGAATGTTACAGATAAAGATGGTGCAC
>NZ_CAUSAI010000036.1:0-18130 GCF_963529685.1 uncultured Gemella sp. | reverse complement strand
AAAGATGCCGCAATTGAAGGTAATGCGAATATCACAGACAAAGCAGCAGCTAAAGCACCAATAGCAACAGCAGCAGATGCAGCCAAAACAGAGATTAACAAAGATACAACAAACACAGCAGCTTTAGTAACAACAGAAAAAGAAAAAGGAATCCTAGCTTTATACAAAGTTGAAGCAAGAATAGAAATAGACGCAGCATTAGCAGCCAAAAACAAAAAAGTAGATATCAATAATGACTTAACAACAGAAGAAAAAGCAGAAGTTAAGAAACAAACGCAAAAAGAAGCGACAGATGCAATAGCGAATACTAATGAAGCGACAACAAACGTAACTGTAACAACAGCAAAAGATAACGGTATTAAAGCGATAAATGCAGTAGCATTACCAACGAAAACTGTAAAATCAGAGGCTATCTCTGAAATAAATAAAGCATTAGCGGCTAAAAACAAAACTGTAGATGCCAACAATAACTTAACAACAGAAGAAAAATCAGAAGTTAATAAACAAACGCAAAAAGAAGCGACAGATGCAATAGCAAATATCAACAAAGCAACAACAAGTGTAGATGTAACAACAGCAAAAGACAACGGCATTAAAGCGATAAATGCAGTATCATTCCCAACAAAAACTGTAAAATCAAACGCTATTGAAGAAGTGAAAAAAGCTTTAGATACTAAGGTTAAGTCTATAGAATCAAGCAAAGAATTTATAGATAACGATAAAGGCATCCTTAAAGACAAAGCTGAAAAAGCAGCGATGACTGCTATTGTAAAAATAAAAACAGCAACAACAAATGCAGCTGTAGAAACAGCAAAAACTGAAGGAATAGAAAGAATTAACTCTGTAGAAGCGAGATTGGCTGTTAAGTTGGAAATTCCAGAGCTTATCATCACAAAATGGCAAGATGAAGCAGGAAATGACTTACGCCCAGCAGATGCTAAAGCACCTTCTGAATTAGGTGAAGCTAACGAAGCATTAGCACATGGTGAAATTCCGGGATATGAATATGTTGTAACGAAAACTGATAAAGAAAATGTAGTTGTGACACACATTTTCAGAAAACTTCCTAAAAAAGATCGTACATTCCCAGAGAAACCAAAAACTTCTAATCCAAATAAAGCTGATGAAAGCCAATCATCAGCAAAAGAAAATGTTAGTATGAAATCGAACTTACCAAATACAGGTGTAACAGGGACTAATAGTGGATTAGCAGGTTTAGGACTAGCTGTGTTCGGTGGATTATTGACAGTAGCAAGACAACGCAGAAGAAATAAATAATAATGAAGGTTGCTGGTTAAATGGTTAAAGTTCATTAAAGAAGATCTTTAGCAAAAGTACAAAAAGAAACGACTCGAAAAATGATTTCTTAGAAGGTAATAGCCTCCAAAATTTGTCCAAATTTTGGAGGCTATTACTGAAATCAAAATTTCGAGTCGCTTTTTTATTTTTTATCCAAGTAAATCTGCTCTTATCCAACCATCACGGCTACCATAAGAAACATAAGCCCAAGCTTCTCCATCTGAGTTTACTTCAATATAGTGTTGATATACAGAACTTCCAACTTTGATTGAAGTGATGACATTACTTGAATCGTTTGAAGAACTTCTTAAGTTTACACCTGCAGAAGGTTTAACGTAGACAGTACGTTCGTCGCTGCGGCGTTTAGATGAATCAGAAGAACTTTCTTTTACAATTATAGTTTCTTTTTCTTTAGCTTTTTCATTTAATCCATTAACAGTGAATGTACGTTTGAATTCTCCTGTTGTTTTTAGTTTTAGTTTGTTTAATGTATTTTTGTTTAGTGTTATAGTAACTTCGACTTTATCTCCGTTTTTCAGATTACTTTGTTTATCGAATGAAATATCTGGATTTGACAATAAGTTAGAGATTGCAGCGTTTGTTTCAGCAACTTCGGGAACTTTTTTGATGTCAACTTCAGGTTTTCCTTCACCTTGAGTACCGTATGTAACAAAATTTACTTCGTATGCTGATAAGTCAACAACATTATCTTTTTTCAAGAATTTAGTATATCCAAAGTAAAGTCCAGCTACTAGCACAACGAAAGTAATAATCGCTGTTAATACAACAGGAAGAATGCTTTTTTTCTTCTTCTCTTTAGGTTCTTCCATATATATAGGAGGAACGTTATAATTTTGTTGATTATTGTAGTTTGGTTGGTTGTTATGGTTAGACGTTTGATTATAGTTTTGGTATTGTTGATTTTGATATTGAGTATTTTGATACTGGTGATCATATCCTTGTTCATTATATTGTGTATTATCGAAGTTTTGATCATACCCTTGTTCATTATATTGTGTATTATCGAAGTTTTGATCATATCCTTGTTCATTATATTGTGTATTATCGAAGTTTTGATCATATCCTTGTTCATTATATTGTGTATTATCGAAGTTTTGATCGTACCCTTGATTGCCATATTGTGTATTATCAAAGTTTTGATTATTGTAGTTATTGTTGTCAAAGTTTTGATTATTTTGACCTTGATTATCTCTGTTCATTAAATTCTCCTTTTGCTAATAATATTTTAGTTTGCGTAATCTCCACCGGGAGCGTTAAGATATTCTTCTAGTGAAATGTTTCTTTCATAAATAGTTTTAGCTACGTCTTCTCCAACATAGCGGATATGCCAGCTTTCTTCCATGTAACCAGTTTTTTCAACGAACTGAGGTTTATATCTGACGATAAAGCCGTATTTATGTGCGTTTTTATCTAGCCATTCTGCGGCTTTTTTACTACTTTCACTAGTACCTTCTGCACCTAATAGTTGACCTTGGTTGTCGATAAGGTCGAATACTAGTCCTGTTTGGTGTTCGCTGTAACCAGGACGTGCCGAGAATCTATCGGCTTCTTGTTTCCCATGTGCAGCTACATAGTTGTTGTAAAGTCCAGCTTGAGTGCTGTATGCTCTAAAACCAGATACTTGGTTAGAAACATTTAATCCTAGAGACTGCGCATCGCTAATAAGTTTATTCAGTTTTTGGCGTGCAGTAGGATCTTCCCCAGGGTTGTAATTGGCAGGAAGAGGATGTTTTTTGTTGGCTAGCACAATGCCATTAATAATCGTTGGCTGAGTAATTGTTTCAGGAGTTTTTCCATTGGTAGATGGAGTATTTTCGTTATTGTTATCAGATTTTCCATTTTCTTTAGTATTAGAAGATTTTTTATTATCTTTTTGATTAGTAGTATTAGGAGTTGTTGAGTTATCATCTTTAGTTAAATAATAATATCCACCTAACGCTAATGTTAATACTACTAATGAGACTGTAACAATAGTAATAATATATTTTTTCATAATAATATTCCTTTCTATAAATTTAATAAGTGGGGATGGCTCAAAAATCGTGATTTCGGAGAAATCTATTTTACCGATTCTCTTCGCAAAGTTTATTTAGGCATCAATAAATCGCTGCGTCTATAAGTTCTTATATAAACTTTTTTAAAATTAAGAATTTTTGGGTCAGCCCTAATAGTAATAAATATAAAGTCAATTGTATCCTCTACTAAATATGATAAGTTGAATAAAGGATTTTGTCAATTATAAACAGATTTTTGATTAGAAAACTTATAAAAAATACTAATTTTTAAAGTTTATTTTGAATTGAATTTTTGGGTGATTTAATCTGGAGAGTGGATGTAGAATATAGGAGAGATTTGTTTTTTATTTTTCTTTAAAAAAACGTTGAAATTTGGTATAATAATAAAGATACCTATATAGTTATAATTGCTATGAAGAGGTATTATTAAAATATAAAAGGAGTGTTACTTTGGATAATAACATTTCAGAACTGTTGAGTAAAGAAATTGAAGAATTAATGAAGAGCAAATTTTTCTTTAGAGTGCCTAGTAATATTAAAGTATTGGCTTATTCGGTAAGTTATTTATTTTTAATATTATTAGGAGTATTCCTGAATATTGAAGTTGTGACGGCGTTTCTTTCTGTTTTTCCGCTCACATATGCGTTGGGTGCGAGAGGTTTGAAATATTATATTTCATTAATTATTTCAGGAGGGATAATATTAGTGTTATTTGCTTCTCCTAATATGATAGTTTGGTTTGGAATACACATGGTAATAGCTTATATAGTTTACAAGACAATATATGTCAGAGGGTCAAAAATATTCTTAGTAGTTGCAGTTAGTGCTTTGATATTTTTAACCGTGTCGTTATATATTTTTTTATCAATAAAAATGGGGCATATAACAATTGATAGTAAGCAGATATTAGATTTTATTAATTCTTATGTGAATTCTATGTCGGAAATGAATCAAAGTGTAGATAAGAATATGGTACTAGAAAGTTTTTCTAATCTTCAAAAATCATTTCCTGTAACATTGTTTGTAGTGATATTTGTCTATGGTCTTGTGTTAGTTCAATATACTCTAACGTTATTGGGGAGAGAATATGTAATCATACCAGTATTTCCGAAATTTAGTAGAATAATGTTAAGCCCTAGAAGTGGATATATATATATTAGTATTACATTGTTAACTTTTTTTGTTGAAATGGGAACAGAAAGTAACACTTATAGTTTTTGGAATATCTTATTTCAAAATTTGACGGGTCTATTATCGCTGGTGTTTATTTTAAATGGCTTATTTACAGCATTTTTCTTTATAGAACAAAAATCTAATTCGAAGATACCTATTGGGAAACCTGTTGTATTTGCTTTGATGTTTATTTTTAGTCCTATTTTTGAATTGTTGGGATTTGTTGATAGTATATTTAAATTAAGAGAAGGATATATTGTTATGAGGAAGGGGAGATAAGTATGAATGACAAGAAAAAATATGAATTAATTATTTTTACTATTTTTCTAATCGGAGCAATTATGAGCGGTATATTTAATGTATATAGTCTAGTAATTTATCTGTTGATGGGCTTACTTATTTTCGTTCTTTATAATAAACAAAAGAAAAAAGCTAGCGAGCAAATGGAGAGATATATCAGTAAACTGACTAATAGAATTAAAGATTCTTCAGAAAAAGGTATAAATAAGTTTCCGATAGGTATAGTCGTAATCGATGAAGATAAAAATATTGAATGGGCTAATAACTTTATTTATAAAAATATCAAAGTTGAAGAAATAAAAGGTTTAAATATTTTAGAACTTATGCCTGAAATTGAAGATTTATTTAATTTGGAGAGGCCGATAGATAATCAGTTTGAAATTTTTGGTAAGCATTTTAAGGTAAATTATCAAAAAGATAGTGGATATGTATACTTCTTCGATATTACAGAAAGTAAAGTAGTAATGCAAAGGTTTAGAGATACGAGGCCTATAATTCTTAATCTGAGCCTTGATAACTATGAAGATGTATATGATTCTTTAGATGATGAAGTAGCAAGTAGACTGGATGCTACTATTGTTGTTACTTTAACGGACTGGGCTAAGAAAAATAGTATTTATCTTAAAAGAATTGATGAAGATAGATTTATCGGACTGTTAAATGTAAAAGATTTAAAGAAAATAGAAAAAGATAAATTCCAAATTTTGGATACTATTAGAAGTTTGAAAGAAGATTTTGGTGCACCGATTACACTAAGTATAGGAGTGGGGATGGGTACGGATTTCTTACCAGAGCTAGGTGAATTAGCTAAAAGCTCACTAGACTTAGCTTTAGGGCGTGGTGGAGATCAGGTTGCTATGAAAGATGTTGATGGTACAATAAGATTTTATGGTGGTAAAACTAATCCACAGGAAAAACGTACTAGAATTAAGGCACGTGTTGTCTCTAATGCGTTAGCTGACATAGTAAGTGACAGTGATAAGATAATTGTAATGGGGCATAGACGTCCTGATTTTGATGCTATTGGGGCTTGCGTTGGTATTTATACTTTTGCTAAATTTTTAAATAAAGAGTGTTATATTATCTTAAATGATAGTGATCGAGACGAAACTATTCAAAAAGTAATGTTTGAGATTGATAATTTAGATGAACAGTTATCAAGAGTATTTGTAGATAGTGATGAGGCGTGGGAGCTTATGACCCCGCAAACGACATTAATAGTTGTAGATACATCAGATGCGTCGCGTGTTTTGGATGCTGCGATTTTATCTAAGGCTAATAGAAAAGTTGTTATTGACCATCACAGACGTGGGGAAGATATAATTACTAATCCATTACTGACGTATATAGAACCTTACGCTTCATCGGCATCGGAATTAATCGCAGAATTAATAGAGTACCAAACTAAGATAGAGAAAATCTCACCTATTGCGGCAACGATTATGCTTGGGGGGATAGTAGTTGATACTCAAAACTTTTCGATAAGAACGGGATCTAGAACGTTTGATGCGGCAGCATATCTAAGAAGTAATGGTGCTGACCCGACAAAAGTTAAAACAATTTTAAAAGAACCGTTTGAAAACTTTATGAATAGGGTAGAAATCATTAATAATTCTATTCAGAAATCACCAGAAATTATTATGGCAAAAGCCCCTGAAAATAAATATTACACTAATGTCATGTTGGCCCAAAGTGCGGATTTACTGCTTACTTTAAAAGGTATTGAATGTAGTTTTGCTATAGGATATTTAGATGAAGGTAAAGTGGGTATTTCGTCAAGGTCGTTAGGTAATATAAATGTTCAGTTGATTATGGAAGAACTTGGTGGTGGTGGTCATCTTGCTAATGCGGCAACGCAAATAGAGGGAATCAACTTGGATGAGGCGCTTGAACGATTGAATGATGCTATTGATAAGGTACTAGGATAATAAAACAAAATAGATTAAAAGGAGAAATTGTAATGAAAGTTATATTTTTAGAAGATGTAAAAGGAAAAGGTAAAAAAGGAGATGTTAAGGAAATTGCTGATGGATATGCAAAATTCTTAATAACTAACAAGAAAGCTGTAGCAGCTACAAATGCGAATATGGCGACACTTAAAGGACAACAAAAACGTGTTGAAAAAGATAAACAAGAAGAATTAGTACAAGCTAACTTACTTGCTAAACAATTAGAAGGATTAGAAGTGAAAATTAAAGTTAAAGCTGGTGAAGGTGGAAGATTATTCGGATCAGTGTCTTCTAAGCAAATTGTAGAAGAACTTAAAAAACAACATAACCTAAAAGTTGATAAGAAAAAAATTGATTTGCCACAAGGTATTCAATCTTTAGGTTATACGAATGTAAAAATTAAATTATACAATCAAGTAGAGGGAACTATTAAAGTTCATGTAGTGGAACAATAGTATATATAATGTAGGTGATAATATGAAATATCATATAGATTCTGTCATAATGGCAGAGCAGTCGTTACTAGGGGCTCTAATGCAGGAGCCAGAGAAATTAGTAGAAGTAAAAGCAACGGTAGACCCAGAAGACTTTTATGATGAACGAAATAAAGATATTTATAGTGCTATTTTACGTTTAGATGAAATGGAAATAATACCTGACACCACTACGATTTTTGAAGAAATAAATAATAGTGGGGCATTCAGAACTGTGGATGCCTCATTATATATAGTGGATTTATATGATGTTACTCCAAGTTCTAGAAATATTATGCATTATGCGAATTTGGTTAAAAGATATTCAATTTACAGAGAAATTCGCTTAGCACTTTTAAATAGTACTGAGGAAATGAATCAAGGGAATGCCGACATAGATTCATTAACTTCAACTTTGTTCGATCAAGTAGAACGTGCCATGGAGCGTGCTAAAAATTCTCAGTTTAAAAATATGAAAGATGTTACGGAAGAAGTTTTTAAAGAGATATTAGCGCGTATGGCAGGGGAAGGTCAAAATGTAGCTATTCCAACTGGTTATGCAGCATTGGATAGAATAGTGGGATTTGGTAAGGGAGATTTGATTATTCTTGCGGCTCGTCCTGCAATGGGGAAAACAGCTTTTGCTCTAAATATCGCACTTAATATTGCAGGGAAAAATCCTCGTTCTGAAGAAGAAAAGAGAACAGTTGCGTTATTTTCTTTAGAGATGGGTGCTGATCAACTTGTATCTAGGATGATTTGTAGTGAGGGAATGATAGATTCTGAAAAGATTAAAAAAGGTAATCTTGATAATGATGATCTCATGAAACTAGAGACAGCAGTTCATTTCTTAAATCAAAAAAATGTTTTTATTGAAGATAGTGCATTTATTAAAGTTAATGAAGTAAAAGCAAAATGTAAGTTATTAAAAGCTGAACACGGTTTAGACTTAGTTGTGATTGATTATCTTCAACTTCTTCAAGGTAGTAAGAGAACTGACAATAGACAACAAGAGGTGTCTGAAGTATCTCGTAGTTTAAAACAAATGGCAAGGGAACTGGAATGTCCTGTAATTGCCTTATCTCAGTTATCTCGTAGTGTTGAATCTAGACAGGATAAACGACCTATGATGAGTGACCTTAGAGAATCTGGAAGTATTGAGCAAGATGCTGATATAGTTTCATTTTTATATCGAGGAGATTACTATAGAAGTGAAGATGCCGATGAAAAAGAAGTTCAAGAAGCTAGCGATGTATCAACAATAGAAGTGATTATAGCTAAGAATAGGCATGGACAAACTGGTACGGCAGAGCTTGCATTTATGAAACGATATAACAAGTTCGTGTCGAAAAGTTATAGTGAATAGGAGAGGAAGTTATGAATAATAAAGGTAATGATTCGCAAAATAATCAACCTAATAATGTAAATGGCTATTATGATCAAAATGGTAATTACATACAAGGCGGTTACTATGATGAAAATGGTAACTTTATACAAAATAGATATTACGATCAGAGCGGTAATTTTGTTCCTGATGGTTATTACAATCAAAGTGGCAACTTTGTTTCGGAGAATACCTATTATTCAGATGATGGTTTAACGCCAACAGGTTACTATGATCAACATGGATTCTTTATTATTACCGGTTATTATGATAAAGATGGAAATTATGTGGAAGATAATCGCTACTTAAGTAATAATGTAGTTGGTAATCAATTTGGGAATTCTCCGCAGTATGATAACCAAAATAATAATTTCCAAGGAAATAATTATAATAATACTGATAACAATATTAGGAATAATGAAAATGTTGTCGAAAAAGAACTTAAAAACAAGAAATCTAAATTTGGATTTATAGTTGCATTACTTTTAGTATGTGTTGTAGCTGTAGGAGTTTATTACTTTAAATTTCACAAGAAAGATGACAAAGTAATTCATCTTGATAAATACAAGGTTGAATTAGTTGCTTATGGAGCTAATAGACAAGGGAAGGTTGATGTTAACATCACGGAGATTCCAGAAATCAAAGATGCTGATGAAAATATTAGGAAGTTTCTTAGAGAACCGGATATTAAATATTCTCCTAAGGAAAACTTGGAAAATGGAAGTAAGGTTGATATAGAGATAACTCTTAATAAGGAAGAAGCCGAGAAGAAAGGTCTAAAACTTAGCGGAAGCTTTAAGCGAACATTGACGGTAACTGGTTTATCGGATGAAAATAGTTCGAAAAAAGAAGATAAAAAATCTACAGGTACATCATATTGGAATAAAAATAAAGGAGAGAAATTATACCAATTTGTAAAAGGTTGGGAAAAATCTCTGAACCAAAATTATAAAGAGTACACACTTGATAATAAGGTTAATTATTATGGTTTAAATCTTCCTGGAGAAACAGAAAAAGTAGGAAAATCTCGTTTAGTACTTGAGGGTGATAAGTTAATTAACATGAGATGGTCGCCTGAAGGAAGGTACAAAGATGTATATAATGTAGTTGCGGTTTATTCTGATATTGAGAATGTTTCAATACCAATTGCTCGCTTATATTACTTTGTAATATTTAATGGTGAACCGATTGTATTGGTAACTCAACAAAATCAAGGCAATGATAAGAACTATCTGTACTTCAAGAAAACAGCGAACATTTATCTACAAGAAGGGTTTGAAAAAATAGTAAAAGAGGAATAAATGAAGCTAGGGGCAGATAGCGAAATAGCTATTTGTCGCTGGCTTTTTACAAAAATATTATAATAAAGTTTAGGAGGAAAAAATATGAATTTTAAAAATAAAAGATTGATATCAACAATTATTGTTATAGTCTTAGTAATATTTTCGTTAATTAAAGGAACTATTACATCAAGCAATAATAGTAAAAAAGATGATGCAGAATTAAATGGATATTTAATGGAATTTTTACAAGAGCAAAGTGTTACTAAGTTAACTTTAAGAAAAGGTGATAGTAATGAAGTGATTCAAAAAATTTCTATCGATGGTGAAATTAATTCAGAAATGACGAATACTTATTCAAGGGGTTCTGTTTTAAACCAAATTAAAGAAGCAAAGGGTAATCCAAATGTAAAAGCAATATTATTATCTGTAAATTCACCAGGTGGTGGTGTTTATGAGACTGCTGAGCTGTATAATGCCCTTAAAAACAGTGGCAAAGATGTTTATGTTTCTATGAAAAAAATGGCTGCATCAGGAGGGTATTATGTGTCTACACCAGCTAAGAAAATCTTCGTAAATACTGAGACAACTACTGGATCTTTAGGTGTGATAATGAGTTATGTTTCTGCACAAAAATTCTTAAATGATCATGGAATTAAACAAGAAACTGTTCGTTCTGGAGAGCAAAAAGCAGTAGGAGGATTCGCAGAGGATTTACCAGAGTCTACTAGAAAAATTCTGCAAGAACAAAATAAAGAAGCATACGAACGATTCGTTAAAGCTATAGCAGAAGGTAGACACCTAAGTGAAGATGAAGTTAAGAAACTTGCTGACGGTAGAACTTACACTGGTACTCAAGCAGTAGCGAACAAATTAGCTGATAAAGTAGGTACTGAAGATGAGCTTATTGATTTAATAAAAGAAGAAAAAGGACTGTCTAATCCAACTGTAATTGAGTTGAGAGCTGATAAAACTGCAGAAAGTTTAATTTCTAGATTTGTTAAAGCGACTACGAAAAGTTTTATCTCTGAATTGAATAGTGAAGTGAATTCAAATAAAGTTGAGCGTAGCTACTTAGGATAAGGAGGTTTTTATATGAATAATGATTTAAATAATAAAATACCTTCCGATAATACTCATTCTGATGAAGTTTCAGAGATAATTTCGGATGAGGTTGTCGAAAATATAGAATTTACTGAAGAAAAAGTAGCTGCTAAAGAAGTAGAAGAGAAAGTTGATATAAAAGAAAAAGATCTTACATTACCAACATCAATAGAAGATTATATGATTCTTTCAAAGAATTTCTATGCAGGTTTTTGGACTAGATTCATAGCTTATGTGTTGGATATGATAGTTGTATACTCGCTGGCTAGCTTGCTAAATACTGTAAGTTTTGGGTTATTAAACAGACAATTTGATTTTCCAATTTTAGGAGAAGAATCTTTAAGTTATGTAATTGTTATGTTTACATACTTTATCTCGATGACTTACTTCTTTTCACAAACTTTAGGTAAGATGATTATGAAGATAAAAGTAGAAACTAACAAAGGTGATAAGTTAGGTCTTATGGATGTAGTTTACCGTGAACTAGTTGGTAGACTATTAACGATATTTTTAGTGTATATTCCGTATCTAGCTGTTGTTTTTACTAATAAGAAAAAAGGACTTCATGACTATATTGCTGACACTGTAGTAGTCAAAGAAGATTTTTCTAAACTTCGTCGTCAGATGAATGAAAAATTAGAAAGTAAAAATTAAATAATATTGTAAGGGGTGACTCAAAAATCATGATTTTATAGAAATTGATTTTGTCGAGTTATCCCCTTTTAAACGCTCTATGATAGCTTTCACTATATATCATAATGATAGCTGTTATTGATTATTTAAAATATTGTTGACAATAATTTTAGATGGTAGTATACTTAATTTATAAAAAAAGACTACAAATGTAGACGAAAAATATTTAAGAGATAGGTGTGATTAATATATGGTAACAAATGAAACATATTTAATTGAAGGGATGAGCTGTGCTTCTTGTGCAGCGCATATTGAAGAGAGTTTAAAACAAGTTGATAATTTATCAGATATCAATGTAAACTTTGCAACAAGTAAACTTACTCTTTCTAGAGGAGAAGGAATAGATAGAACAGAAGTAGAAAAGATTGTAGAAAAATCGGGGTATAAGCTTACTTATGTTTCTAGTATTGAAGAGAGAACTTTCATATTAGAAGGAATGAGTTGTGCAACGTGTGCGAAAAATATAGAAGATACGATTTCATCTTTAGATGGAACAGAAAAAGCCATTGTAAATTTCGCTACTGAGAAGATGGTAGTAAAATTCGACAAAGAAAAATTAAGTGTAGCTGAGATTGAGAGAAAAGTAGAAGAAGCGGGTTATAAAGCGAAATTAGAAATAGATAATTCGGTTGATAATCAAGCTGAAAAAAAACAACAAGAAATTGATGGTATTTGGAAAAGATTTATTTATTCAGCTATATTTACAGTGCCTGTGTTGTATATAGCGATGGCTGAGATGGTAGGATTACCTATGTTGGAAAGTTTAAGCCCAGTGGGAAATCCAAAATTATTTTCAACTGTACAGTTTATTCTGGTGTTACCTGTTTTGTATTTTGGTAGAAAATTCTTTAGTGTAGGAATTAGAGCTATTCTTAGAAGAAAACCTAATATGGATTCTTTAGTAGCGTTAGGAGCAGGGGCAGCATTCTTATATAGTGTTTATTCAACGGTATTGGTATATTTAGGTGATGAACATGCAGCTATGAATTTGTACTATGAATCTGCAGCGGTAATCTTAACATTGATTACACTAGGTAAATACTTTGAAGGAGTATCGAAAAGTCGTACTACAAATGCTATTAGTAAGTTGGTTGGGTTAGTGCCAAAAACAGCTAATTTAATAAAAAATGGAGAAGAACACGTAGTAGCCGTAGATGAAATATCTACAGGCGATATACTTCTTGTTCGTCCTGGTGAAAAAGTACCTCTTGATGGAGTTGTGATTGAAGGTCGTTCGACTGTAGATGAATCGATGTTAACAGGTGAAAGTATCCCTGTAGAAAAAGACATAAATAGTAAGGTTGTTGGAGCTAGTATCAATAAAACAGGTGTTTTCAAAATGAAAGTTACTAAAGTTGGTAAAGATACTACTTTATCACAGATTATTAAACTTGTTGAAGATGCTCAAAATTCTAAAGCTCCGATCGCAAAACTTGCTGATAAAATTTCAGGAGTATTTGTTCCTATTGTTATTGTTTTAGCACTAATAGCTGGAATTTTATGGTACTTTGTTGGAGATGCATCTTGGAGTTTTTCTCTAAAAATTATTATCGCAGTGCTTGTTATTGCTTGTCCTTGTGCCTTAGGTTTAGCTACACCGACAGCTATAATGGTAGGTACAGGTAAGGGAGCTGAACACGGTATTTTAATAAAAAGTTCAGAAGCTCTGCAGTTAGCTAAAGAGGTCAATACTGTAGTATTTGATAAAACTGGAACATTAACAGAAGGTAAAATTTCAGTAACTGATATAATGACATTTAATAATTTATCTGAAGAAGTTCTCTTGCAACTTGCAGCGAGTGTAGAATATCTTTCAGAACACCCATTAGGTCTAGCTATAGTAGATGAAGCTAAAAATAAAAATTTAGAGTTGTTAGAGGTTAAAGATTTTAGTTCATTAACAGGATTAGGTATTTCATCAATAGTTGATGGAAAGTCAATATTAATCGGTAATGAAAAATTAATGTTGGAAAATAATATTGTTACAAAAGATTCAGTTGAAAAAGCAGAGAAATATGCTTCAGAAGGGAAAACACCATTGTTCATAGCTGTAGACTCTGAACTTGCTGGAATTATAGCTGTTGCTGATCAAATAAAAGCAAGTAGTTTAAAAACTGTTGAAAGATTACATAGCTTAGGGATAGAAGTAGTTATGTTAACTGGAGACAATAGGAAAACCGCTCAAGTAATTGCAGAGCAATTAACAATAGATAAAGTAGTGAGTGAAGTTTTACCAGAAGATAAAGCAAATGAAATCAAAAAACTTCAAACTCAAGGTAAAAAGGTAGCAATGGTTGGTGATGGTATTAATGATGCGCCGGCTTTAGTACAAGCTGAAGTCGGAATAGCTGTAGGAACAGGAACAGATGTAGCAATAGATGCAGCAGATATAGTATTGATGAAACCTGACTTGAATTCTGTTGTGAATGCAATAGTATTAAGTAAAAAAACTATAACAAATATTAAAGAAAATCTATTCTGGGCATTCTTCTATAATGTTATAGGTATTCCTTTTGCGATGGGAGTATTCTATATATTCGGAGGACCGTTGTTAAATCCAATGTTGGCAGGAGCTGCAATGAGTTTTAGTTCTATATCTGTAGTTCTAAATGCATTAAGATTAAAAAGAGTAAAATTAAATTAATAAAATTAATAAGAAGAAAGAAGGATAAATCATGAAAAATGAATATAGTATCGAAGGGGTAAAATGCAGAGGCTGTGTAGCAATAGTTAAAGAAAGATTATCAAAACTAGATAATGTTGATAACGTTGAAATAAATATTCAAGAAAAAACTATTGTAGTTGAAGGAGCTGCTTCAAAAGAAGATCTTCAAACTGCGTTAGTAGAAACAAATTTTAAAATAGTTTAATAAGTAAACGGGATTGATTCGTCAAATTTGATTATTTTGACATCTCGATTTGGAGTTACTTCTAATAAATAAACACCTTGGAATTAGAGTAGAAATCTAATTCTAAGGTGTTTTTGTGTTTTATTTGTCGTAACCTAAATATCCGATTGCGATTGCTTTTGGTCCAGCGTGAGATCCAATTACAGGAGAAACGATTTCTGTTTCAACTTCGATATCACCAAAAGTTTTTCTAATAGCTACCATAGCTTTATCTAACAATTCATCGGTTGTATAAAGAACAAATAAACTCTTTGGATTTTTTTCTTTTATTTCTTCACACATTTTTGAAAGAACTTTATTCATTCCTCTGTGTTTTCCGCTGACAGTAAGAAGTCCATCCTTGATGGTAATAATAGGAAGGATATTTAGTAGGTTTGATAGAACGAACTGAGCTTTAGTAAGTCTACCACCAGCATATACATATTCCATAGTTTCTACAGTTACAAGAACATTATGTTGTGCAGAAAGCTCAGTATATCTAGCTTCAATATTTTCAAAGGCTAAACTACCTTCTTCGAATTCTTTAATAATTTTTTCGATAGCTATTCCTACCATTCTTGCTATTTGAAGAGTATCGATTATCTTGATTTCAATACCATCGATAAGTTCTTTAGCCTGCACGAAAGAAGAATATGTCCCTGATAATTTTGAAGAGACGCTGAAAGCAACGATACGCTCTACACCTTGTTGTTTAAGTTCTTCATAAATGCTTAAAATTTTACCTACTGCAGGTTGGCTTGTGCTAGGTTTTTGACCGTTATGTATTCTTTTATAAAATTCGTCAGGAGTTATAGTAACGTTATCCTCAAAAATTTCATCATCAAGACGAACTTCAACAGGGATAACTGTAATTGGATTGTTGTTTGCAAAATTTTTATTAATTTGTAGTGCTGAATCGCACACAAAAGCTGTTTCCATAAATTTAACCTCATGTTTAATATTATATTCAAAATTATAGTAGCTTTACTATGTTTTTATATAATACACTAAAAATAAAATTTTTTCAACTGAAAAGTGAAATAAATAATTCACCTTTATAAATAGGGTAAGTATTTAAAGTTGAATAAAATAAGATGTTAAGGTTTTGATAATGTTGACATAAATTCAGAAAGTTACATACTTTATCTCTAATTATATTTATATTTATTGATTGAGGCATTTAATAACTATCAAAGAATGATAAAAAGTATTACTAAACCTATAATAAAAATGAATACTTAGGCTAGATTAATTTATGTTATAATGATATTAATACAAATTGATAGAAATAGGAGGGATAAATATGATTTTAGAAAATATTTCAGGACCCCAGGATCTTAAAAAATTAACAATAGAAGAATTACAAACTCTGGCCGATGAAACAAGAATGGTATTATTAGAAAAAATTAGTTCTCACGGAGGCCATAGTGGACCGAATTTAGGAATGGTAGAGATGACAGTTGCCTTACATTATGTATTCGATTCACCTGTAGATAAGATAATTTTTGATGTATCGCATCAAACTTATATTCATAAAATGCTAACAGGACGCCAAAAGGCATTTATAGACCCTAAACATTATGATGATGTTTCTGGATATACGAATCCAAAAGAAAGTGAGCATGATCTTTTTACTATTGGACATACCTCAACCTCATTATCGTTAGCAAGTGGGATTTTACATGCTAGAGATTTAAAGAATGAACAAAGTAATGTTGTAGTGATTATCGGAGATGGTGCTTTATCTGGTGGAATGGCTTATGAAGGATTGAATACAATAGCTACACTTGGAACTAATGCAATAATTATTATAAATGATAATGATCAGTCGATTGCTAAAAATCCTAAAGGTGGTATATATACTGCATTAGAAAATTTACGTAAGACTAAAGGTCAGGCGACAAATAATATTTTTAAAGCCTTAGGATATGACTATCATTATTTAGAAGATGGTAATAACTTAGCAGAGCTAATTCCATTGTTTAAAGAAGTAAAAGATATAGATCATCCAGTAGTATTACATATTTATACAGAAAAAGGGAAAGGTTTTGAACCTGCAGAACAAAATCATGAAAAATTCCATGCAGGGGGACCATTTAGCTTAGAAACAGGGGAGTATATTAAAAAAGGTATCGTGAGTCAAACATATAATAGTATCACCTCTGAATATTTAACGAAAAAATTAAATGAAGATCCACTAGCTGTCGTTATCAATGCAGGGACACCAGGGATAGTTTTTAATAGAAAACTAAGAGAACGATTGGGAAGCCAATTTGTCGATGTTGGTATTGCGGAAGAACAAGCTGTAACGATGACAACGGGATTAGCTAAAAATGGAGCAAAACCAGTGTGGGCTGTATTATCAACGTTCTTACAGAGAACATATGACCAACTTTCTCATGATATGGCATTAAATAATCAAGCGGGTGTGGTATTAGTATACAGCGCCTCGATAAATTCAATGAATGATGAAAGTCATTTAGGATTCTTTGATATTCCATTTATATCACATATACCAAACTTCGTATACTTAGCTCCTACTAATAAAGAAGAGCACTTGGCGATGTTAGAATGGGCAATTAACCAAAATGCACATCCAGTTGCTATACGTGTTCCTGTTGGAAGTGTAGTAGAAGCCGGAGAAGAAGATAAAACAGATTATTCTATTTTAAATAAAAACAAAGTAGCGAAATATGGAGAACAGGTTGTAATATTTGGAGTAGGTAATTTTTATAGCTTAGCAGAGGAAGTTTCTGAACAATTGAAATCAGAACACAATATAGAGGCAACATTAGTAAATCCAAGGTTCTTAACTGGTTTGGATAAAGAATTACTAAACTCTTTAAAAGAAAATCATAAATTGGTTGTAACTATTGAAGATGGTATAGTAGAAGGTGGATATGGTCAAACTGTAGCGAGCTATTTAGGGAATACTGAATTAAAAGTTCAAAACTACGGAATAAATAAAAAATTCTATGATAGATATAATGTAGAAGAATTAATGAAAGTAAATGGCTTAACTATAGAAAATATAGTTAAGAATATTATAGAGAGTTTGTAATGAAAGGAAAGGCATCCCTAGATTTTAGGGATGTTTTTTTAATAATTAAACCTTATGGTGTAGAAATTATGATGGAGTTGCTCCAAAAGTCCTAATATTTAACAAAGTACATATGAAAACTCATAGATGCAGTGGTTTATTGATATCTAAATTTGTTTTATGAAAGATTTTTAGATATCTAATAAGCTACTGCAATAAGTGGCTTGACAAAATCGATTTCTTCGAAATCACGATTTTTGAGCCTCTCCCTATTTTCTAGAGTATTAAAGCGTTTTTCTTTTTTGAAGAAAATAACTGTATTAATTATTTTAAATGATATTAGTATAATAAAAATAGGTGGTGAAGCAAATGGAGATTTTTAATTATGATAATAGAAGTTTGAGGCTACTAAATATATTAGAATCTAACTTTTTAGTTCAGGATCAATACTTATTGGATGTATTAAAGGTAAGTTCAAAAACTATTAGTAATGAAATAAAATCTTTAAATG
>NZ_CAUSAI010000035.1:0-18184 GCF_963529685.1 uncultured Gemella sp. | reverse complement strand
ACTTATTCTTTGAAAACTCAACTAGAACGAAACATAGTTTTGAGGTAGCTGAGCATAAACACAGATTGAATGTAATTAATTTTGAAGTAGCAACTTCATCGGTAAATAAAGGTGAAACTTTATACGACACTTGTAAAACATTAGAAATGTTAGGTTGCAATATGTTGGTTATCAGACATGGTCAAGACGCGTACTACAATGAACTGACAAACTTAAATATTCCGATTTTAAGTGGGGGAGATGGTAGTGGAGAACACCCAAGCCAATGTTTACTTGACTTAATGACGATGTACGAGAAGTTTGGAACGTTTGAAAATCTTAATGTAATTATCGCAGGGGATATAAAAAATTCTCGCGTAGCAAGAAGTAATTACAACATGTTAACTCGCCTAGGTGCTAAAGTCAGATTTGTTTGCCCTGATATTTTCAAAGACGAGACGCTTGGAGAAGTAGTAGACTTTGATAAAGTAGTTGGAGAAGTTGATGTTTGTATGCTTCTAAGAGTTCAACATGAAAGACATGATTCTAAGATGGGGCTAAGTAAAGATGAATACCATAATAATTTTGGATTAACTAAAGAACGTTATGAAAGATTAAAAGAATCTGCAATAGTGATGCATCCAGCACCTGTTAATAGAGATATGGAAATAGCTTCAGAACTAGTTGAAGCACCTAAATCGGTAATTTTTGAACAGATGAAAAATGGAATGTTCATGAGACAGGCAATGATAGAAAAAATAATTAAAGATAATAATTTATAAAGAGGAGAAGAATATGTTACTTTTAAAAAACGGTAAAATTTTAGAAAATGGTGTGTTAGTAGAAAGAGATATTTTAGTTGATGATAAAAAAATCGTAAAAATATCTGAGAAGATCGAAGAGAGTGGAGCTAAGGTATTAGACTTAGAAGGGAAATTTGTTTCACCAGGATTTATAGATGTCCACGTACACTGGAGAGAACCAGGATTTGAATACAAAGAAAACATTTATCATGCTTCAAGAGCAGCAGCTCGTGGGGGATTCACTACAGCAATGCCTATGCCAAACTTAAATCCAGTACCGGATAGCTATGAGAATTTAAAATTACAATTAGATATTATCGAACGTGATTCAGTAATTAGAGCAATACCATTCGGGGCTATAACAAAAGGGGAAGAAGGAAAAGAATACGCTGATTTTGAAGAATTAGCCGAGCATGTTTTTGCCTTTAGTGATGACGGTCGTGGAGTACAGGATGCTAATATGATGTATGAATCTATGATGGTTGCCGCTAAATTAAATAAAGCAATCGTAGCGCACTGTGAAGATAACTCATTAATCCGTGGAGGATGTATGCACTGCGGACGTAGAAGTCGCGAATTAGACTTACCAGGAATTCCTTCAGTTTGTGAAAGTGTTCAGATTGCACGTGATGTTCTTTTAGCTGAAGCAGCAGGATGTCACTACCACGTTTGTCACGTATCTACTAAAGAATCAGTTAGGGTAGTAAGAGAAGCTAAGGCAGCAGGAATTAAAGTAACTTGTGAAGTATGTCCTCACCATTTAATAAGTGATGAAATGGATATTCCAGAAGATAACGGAATATGGAAAATGAATCCACCGCTAAGAGCACGTGAAGATAGAAATGCTCTTATCGCAGGTCTATTAGATGGAACAATCGATGTAATAGCGACAGACCACGCACCACATGCTACTCATGAGAAAGACTTATCGATGAGAAAAGCTGCATTTGGAATTGTTGGAAGTGAAACAGCATTCAGTCAACTTTATACGAAGTTTGTTAAAACTGGAGTATTCTCACTAGATCTACTAGTTAAACTAATGACAGAAAAAGTTGCAGATACTTTCGATTTACCATATGGACGTTTAGAAGAAGGTGGTTTTGCAGATTTAGTAGTAATCGACTTAGAAAAATCACTAAAAATTGATCCAGAAAAATTCTTATCTAAAGGTAGAAACACACCGTACGTAGGAGAAGAAATTTATGGAATCCCAGTACTAACATTATGCGAAGGACAAGTTGCATACAAAGATAGCGATGTATTTGAAGTTTAAAGAATAAAAAACTTAGAAAGAGAGAACAAAGATGTACAGTTACGATAGACAATTAATTTTAGAAGATGGAACAGTATATAAAGGATATGGATTTGGTGCAAATAGAGCACTTGCGGGAGAAGTAGTATTTAATACAGGTATGACTGGATATCAAGAAACACTATCAGATCCATCGTACAATGGACAAATAGTAACCTTTACTTATCCATTAATCGGAAACTATGGAATTAACAGAGATGACTTTGAGACAATTAATCCTAGTATTAAAGGACTTATCGTTAGGGAAGTTTGTAAAAAACCATCTAACTTTAGAACAGAGTATAGTTTAGATGAGGTGTTGAAAGAACTTAACATTCCAGGGATTTCAGGAATTGATACACGTAGTTTAACAAGAAAAATAAGAGAACACGGGACAATCAAAGGAATAATCACTGATCTTTGCATGGATCCAGAAGAACAATTAGAAAATCTTAGAAAAATGGACTTACCGACAAATCAAATTGAACAAGTATCAACACAAAAAGCATTCTTATCTTCAGGAAATGGTTATAGAGTAGTACTAGTAGACCTTGGTATGAAATCAGGAATATTAAGAGAACTTAATGAACGTAATTGTGACATCGTTGTTGTACCTCACAATGTAACTGCTGCAGAAATTTTCAGACTTAATCCAGATGGAATTATGTTAAGTAATGGACCTGGGGATCCAGTAGATGTGCCAGAGACAATTGAGATGATTAAAGAAGTTATGCCGAAGATTCCAATTTTTGGAATTTGTATGGGGCATCAACTTATCGCATTAGCATCTGGAGCAAAAACTTATAAATTGAAATTTGGCCACCGTGGAGCAAACCACCCGGTTAAAAATTTATTAACAGGAAAAGTTGATATTACTTCACAAAACCATGGTTATAGTGTAGATATCGAATCATTAAAAGATACAGACTTAGAGCTTACACACCTGTCTGTAAATGATAAAACATGTGAAGGGATACGTCATAAGAAATACCCAGTATTTTCAGTGCAATACCACCCAGAAGCATCACCAGGGCCACACGATCCTAACTACTTATTCGATCAATTTATAGACAATATGAGAGAATTCAAAGAAAATAAATAGGAATTAACCTGAAAACCATCAAGTATCAATGCAAAACTAAGGAGAATAAAAATGCCAAAACGTAATGATATAAAAACAATATTAGTAATAGGATCTGGACCAATTACAATAGGTCAAGCTGCTGAGTTTGACTATGCAGGAACTCAAGCGTGTCTATCTTTAAGAGAAGAAGGGTATGAAGTTATCTTAGTTAACTCTAACCCAGCGACAATAATGACTGACAAAGAAATCGCTGATAAAGTTTATATGGAACCATTAACTCTTGAGTTTGTAAGTAAAATAATTAGAAAAGAAAGACCTGATGCATTACTTCCAACATTAGGAGGACAAGTGGGGCTAAACCTTGCTGTTGAACTTCATAAGAGTGGAGTACTAGATAAGTACGGAGTGGAATTATTAGGAACAAAATTAAGTTCTATTGAGCAAGCAGAAGATAGAGAATTATTCCGTAATCTAATGAATGAACTCAACGAACCAGTTCCAGAATCAGCAATTATTACAAATTTAGATGAAGCTAGAGATTTCGTTGCTGAAATAGGTTATCCTGTAATTGTTCGTCCTGCCTTTACGATGGGAGGAACAGGTGGTGGTATCTGTTACGATGAAAAAGATTTAGAAGAAATCGTAAGTAGTGGATTACACTATTCACCAGTTACTCAATGTTTATTAGAAAAATCTATCGCAGGATTTAAAGAAATTGAATACGAAGTAATGCGTGACTCTAACGATACAGCGATTGTTGTATGTAATATGGAAAATATTGACCCTGTAGGTATTCATACGGGAGACTCAGTAGTAGTAGCACCTTCTCAAACATTAACAGATAGAGAATACCACATGCTACGTAATGTATCATTAAAAATTATTAGAGCTTTAAAAATTGAAGGTGGATGCAACGTGCAACTTGCACTTGATCCAAATTCATTCAAATACTATATTATCGAAGTTAACCCAAGGGTATCACGTTCATCAGCTTTAGCTTCAAAAGCAACAGGATATCCAATTGCGAAAATCGCAGCAAAAATTGCAGTAGGTTTAACTCTTGATGAAATAATAAACCCAGTAACACAAAATTCATATGCATGTTTCGAACCAACACTTGACTATGTAGTAAGTAAAATTCCACGTTTCCCATTTGATAAATTTGAAAATGCGGATAGAAAATTAGGAACACAAATGAAAGCTACTGGTGAAGTAATGGCGATGGGTAGAACTTATGAAGAAAGTTTATTAAAAGCTATTCGTTCACTAGAATATGGAGTGCATCACCTAGGATTACCTAATGGAGATGATTTCACATTAGAAGAAATTATTGATAAGGTTAAACAAGCTGGAGATGAAAGATTATTCTTTATCGGAGAAGCCTTAAGACGTGGACAAAGCACAAAAGATATTCACGATATTACAAAAATTGATATGTTCTTCTTAGAGAAAATGCAAAATATCATTGATATCGAACATGAATTAAAAGACAATGTTGGAAATGTAGATTTACTAGAATATGCTAAAAAATATGGATTCTCTGACAAGGTAATTGCTCACAGATGGGGAGTGACTGAAGATGATATCTATAACCTTCGTCAAGAAAATAAAATTACTCCAGTATTCAAAATGGTTGATACATGTGCAGCTGAGTTCGTTTCAGAAACACCTTATTTCTACTCAAGTTATGAGCAAGAGGAAGAATCAATCGTTAGCGATAAGAAAAAAATTGTTGTGTTAGGATCTGGACCTATTAGAATCGGACAAGGGGTTGAGTTCGACTATGCTACAGTTCACGCAGTAATGGCGATTAAAGATGCAGGATATGAAGCAATCATAGTTAATAATAACCCAGAAACAGTTTCTACAGACTTTACAATTTCTGATAAACTGTACTTTGAGCCACTTACTGAAGAAGATGTAATGGCGATAATTAATCATGAAAATCCACTTGGTGTAGTAGTTCAATTCGGTGGACAAACAGCGATTAACCTAGCGGCTAAATTAGAAAAACACGGCGTGAAAATTCTAGGTACTGCTTTAGAAGAAATTGATAATGCAGAAGATAGAGATAAATTTGAAGAATTATTACATAAACTAGATATTCCACAACCACTTGGAAAAACTGCATTTGATGTAGAAACAGCAGTTAAAAATGCAGAAGAAATTGGATACCCAGTATTAGTAAGACCATCATATGTACTTGGTGGACGAGCTATGGAAATAGTTTATGAAGAAGCTGAATTACGTCGTTATATGAAAACAGCGGTGAAACTTACACCAGAGCATCCAGTACTAACTGACAGATATTTAGTTGGTCGTGAAATAGAAGTAGATGCTATTAGTGATGGTGAGACAGTAATTATTCCAGGTATTATGGAACATATTGAAAGAGCAGGGGTTCACTCTGGAGACTCAATAGCAGTATACCCACCTCAAACATTAACAGAAGGTGAAAAAGCTAAGTTAATAGAATATACAATTAAATTAGCAAAAGGATTAAACATTGTTGGACTATTAAATATCCAATATGTAATAAGTAAAGGGGAAGTATTCGTACTAGAAGTTAACCCACGAAGCTCAAGAACTGTACCATTCTTAAGTAAAATTACAGGAGTTCCGATGGCAAAACTTGCTGCTGGAGCTATCATTGGGGAAACACTTAAATCTAAAGGTTATGAAACTGAGCTATTACCAGAAAGTGAACATATCTATACTAAAGTACCAGTGTTTAGTTTCCAAAAACTAAAAGATGTTGATACTACTCTTGGACCTGAGATGAAATCAACTGGAGAAGTAATGGGAAGTGATAGAACTCTAGAAAAATCACTTTATAAAGGACTTCTTGCAGCAGGAATCAAGGTAAGTGATCAAGGAAATATCTTATTCACAATTAGTGACGATGATAAAGAAGAAGCATTAAATATAGCAAAACGTTTCTTCAGCTTAGGATACAACCTATTAGCGACAGAAGGAACAGCTAAGTACTTAGATGAAAATGGATTAAGAGTTACACCAGTAGGAAAAATTAATCAAAGTGATTACAGTGTACTTGACGCTATATATAATGGAGATGTGGATGTTGTAGTTAACACTACTTCAAAAGATAAAGATGTAACAAAAGACGGATTCAAGATTCGTCGTGTAGCGAGTGAGCAAGAGGTTGTATGTTTAACATCACTAGATACAGCAGATGCGCTACTAAAAGTACTAGAATCAATCTCATTTGATATATTACCACTATAAAAAATAAAAAGAAGAAGGGGAGTTTATTCCCTTCTTCTTACAAAAAGGAGCATTGGATGGATACTTATATAGCAACAGTAATTAGTAATGAACAAATTGCGGATAAAATATTCAGAATTGAATTACAAGGTGACGTAGTCAAAGAGATGAACACGCCTGGACAATTTGTAAATATTAAAGTAAGCAACAGCTATGAGTTTTTATTAAGAAGACCTATTTCAATTTGTGAAATTAATAAAGAAAAAAATACATTTGTGATGATTTATAGAGCAGATGGAGCAGGTACTAAGAAAATATCTGAATTAGAAACAGGTAATTTAGTAGATGTATTAGGACCATTAGGAAAAGGATATGATGTTTATACGCTAGAAGAAGGGCAAACTGCATTGCTAGTAGGTGGAGGGATTGGAGCACCACCATTATATGAGCTGGCAAAGCAATTTAGAAAACAAGGGGTAAACACTGTACATATTTTAGGTTTTAATAATGTGAAAGATGTGTTTTATGAAGAAAAATTTGCAGAGCTTGGTACAACTTATGTTGCAACAGCTGATGGAAGTTACGGAGAAAAAGGTTTTGTTACTGATGTTATAAAAAATTATGAAGTTGACTATGATAAGTATTATAGTTGTGGTCCATTTGCTATGTTAAAAGCATTAACTAAGATGGATGAAGAAAAGATGGGGTATATTTCTTTAGAAGAAAGAATGGCCTGTGGAGTTGGTGCATGTTATGCATGTGTTTGCGAAAAAATCGATGGTTCTATCTCACGTGTATGTTACGATGGACCAGTATATGATTCGAAAGAAATAGCATTATAGGAGGAATTTATGAGCAAAAGATTACGAGTGAGATTACCGGGATTAGATTTAAAAAATCCTGTAATACCAGCATCTGGATGCTTTGCATTCGGTCTAGAATATGCTAATTTTTATGATTTAAGTAAGCTTGGTGCGATTATGATTAAGGCAGCTACTAAAGAACCGCGTTTTGGTAATCCTACACCACGTGTAGCGGAGACATCTAGTGGGATGTTGAATGCAATAGGTCTACAAAATCCTGGGGTGCATGAGATATTAGAAACTAAATTAAAAGACTTAGAAAAATATGATGTTCCTATTATTGCTAATGTGGCAGGAAGTGAAATAGATGATTATGTTTATGTAGCAGAGCATATAAGTAAAGCACCAAATGTTCATGCTTTAGAGTTAAATATATCTTGTCCTAATGTAAAACATGGTGGAATTCAGTTCGGAACAGATCCTGAAACAGCTAAAAACTTAACTAGAAAAGTTAAAGAAGTATCTAGTGTACCTGTTTATGTAAAACTTTCACCTAATGTTACTGACATCGTAGCGATGGCAAAAGCAGTAGAAGAAGGCGGAGCTGATGGTATTACAATGATAAATACCTTAGTAGGTGTACGGTTAGATAAAAAGACTGGGAAACCAATTATTGCGAATGTAACTGGTGGATTATCAGGACCAGCGGTAAAACCTGTAGCTATAAGAATGATTTATCAGGTGAGCCAAGCAGTAAACATTCCTATTATAGGTATGGGAGGAATTATGGATGAGTGGGATGTAATCGACTTTATCTCTGCTGGAGCTAGTGCGGTAGCAGTAGGTACAGCGAACTTTGCAGATCCATATGCCTGTCCAAAAATTATTGATAAATTAGAAGCAGCACTTGATGAATTAGGAGTAGAACATATATTAGAACTTCGTGGTCGTGCATATAAATAAAAAGGAGAAATATTATGAATAAAGATGTAATAATAGCGTTAGATTTTCCAACTTTGGAAGATACTTTAAATTTTTTAGAAAAATTTGGTGAAGAAAAACTATTTGTAAAAGTAGGGATGGAATTATACCTACAAAATGGACCTGTTGTTATTGAAAAAATTAAAGAATTAGGACATAAGATATTCTTAGATCTTAAACTACATGATATTCCTAATACAGTTTATGGTGCGACAAAAGGATTAGCGAAATTCAAAGTTGATATTCTTACAGTACATGCTGCAGGAGGTTATGAAATGCTAAAAGCAGCAAAAAGAGGAATGGTTGAAGGTGGTAGTGTAGATACTAATGTAATAGCAATAACACAATTAACTTCAACATCAGAAGAGGCGATGAAAGACGAGCAAATGATAGCTGTCTCTCTAGAAGAGAGTGTAATTAATTATGCTAAACTAGCTAAAAAAGCAGGACTTGATGGAGTAGTTTCATCAGTTTGGGAAGTAAGATTAATTAGAGAAAACTGTGGAGATGACTTCTTAAAAGTAACTCCAGGAATAAGATTAGAAACAGATGAAGTAGGAGATCAAAAACGTGTAGCGACTCCAACTGTTGCTAATGAAGAAGGAAGTACACATATCGTGGTTGGACGTTCTATAACTAAATCAGAAAACCCACTTGAAGTTTATAAATTAATAAAAAGTCAATTCGTAAAATAAATGTTAAAAATATAGATACGGTAAAGGAGAAAAACATGGTATTAGAAAGAAAAATAGCAAAACACTTATTAGATATTGAAGCAGTAGCATTAAGACCAAATGATTATTTCACTTGGACATCTGGAATTAAATCACCAATTTACTGTGATAACAGAATTACAATGTCATACCCTGTGATTCGTCGTGAAATAGCTGCAGGAATGAGTGAAGTAATTAAAGCTAAATTCCCAGAAGTAGAAGTGGTTGCTGGTACGGCGACAGCGGGTATTCCACACGCTGCATGGGTAAGTGAAGTATTAGATTTACCTATGATCTACGTTAGGGACTCAGCTAAAAAACACGGTAAAACAAATCAAATCGAAGGTAGATTACTAGAAGGACAAAAAGTTGTTATTATTGAAGACTTAATCTCAACTGGATTATCTTCATTAAAAGTAGCTAAAGCTCTAGAGGAAGCAGGAGCAGCAGTCTTAGGAGTAGTGGCAATATTTAGTTATGAACTTAAAAAAGCACAAGATGCTTTTGTAGCAGATAAGGTAGAGTATCATACATTAACTAACTATAACTACTTAATCGAAGAAGCGGTAGCAAGTGATTATATCAAACAAGAAGATGTAGAAAAACTTCTTGAGTGGAGAAATAATTTATAGGAAATTTCCCAATAAAATTTATTTTAAAACTAAAGGTGTAACATAGATAGAGATGTCTAAGTTGCACCTTTTCATAACATTATTTTTATTTGCTGATCTATTGTTTTTTCACCTCTTTTATATAAAATAAAACACGGCTTACAAATAAATGTAGACCGTGCTTATGCGACTAGAAGTTCGCAGTACATTCTAGTACTATACCTTATTTACATTTTAGCATTTTTTGTTGATTTTTCATCGCAATTTAATTTTTTGGAATTTATTTTTCGTAATAATTTGACTTTAACGTATAACTCAAATGCATGAAAATCCATCTTACTGATTTATATTTTGTCTGGTAAAGAGAGTATATATCATTTTAAAAATAAAAAAAAATTTTTAGAATTTCCGAAAAAAAACTTTAGTATAATTATATATAAATAACATTTTTGATATATTTGAAAAATATATAATTTAATAATTTTATTTATTTTGTAAAAAATATTAAATTATAAAAAATAGTTATTTTTATTTTACTAGTTTTAATATTTATATATACCTTATTTGATGTAAATATTAAAATATATATTACATATAATTATGAAAGAAATAAAATTATTATTTTTATTAATATTTTTATTGAAAATAAATAGATTTAGTAGTATTATAGAAGTGTGAGATATATTAAAATTTTATTATTTAATATATTTTTAGGCAGTGGTTTGGGTATTGATAATTAAAATGTAATAATTAAAGAGTGAGAAATTATGGAAGAAATAAAAAAAACATATATTTTTAAAAATTTTTTATGGGGGAGAGATTGTATAATCAAATTAGACGAAAGATTATATTTAAAGATATGATGTTAATTTAATTATATCAATTTAGGATGTAAGAAGGAGGTTAAATATGGATTACAGGTATAGTAAATTTATATTAGTGTACTTAATTATAGCAGAATTTATTGCTTGTTTTTTGGCGTATTGTGGTCATTTAAATGGAGAATTGATAGGATATTATATTATGATCTTACCAAGCTCTAGTATAGCGATAATAAAGTTTTTTAACAAATGTGAAAAATTAATAATTTTTGACTATATTATATTTGTTTATTTTACTATTTTCAATGTGTGTATTATTGCACACTTTATAATGCTATATAATGGATTAGACGCACAAAAATTTTTAAATGAATTCTTACTAAATTTAGGTTGTATTGCCAGTTTAGCGGTATTAGTGGATTCATTTATTCATAGCAATGATAAAAATTATAAATTAGATATTTTTAGGAATTTAGCTAAAGGGTTTTACTACTTATTTGCGATATTATTCTTGAACATAATTTTAATAATTTTATTTAGATTTGATTATTCTAATATACTAAAAGTAGTGATTATTTCATTTTTCTCTATAGCAAGTGTAAATATATTTTTCTTAGGTGAGGAATATTGTTGGAGAGGGTATTTACAGGGTATGCTTCAACAAAAGTTTGGAAAAAGAAAAGGTATTTTATTACTCAGCTTTATTTGGGAGTCATGGCATATTCCCCTATGGTATACATATTATAAAGTTGATTTTATTGGTAATATAGTACGTTATTTAGCTGTACTAGGACTTACTATTGTTATAGGATATATATATATATATGAAAACGAGAAATTTGTGGATATGTTCTTTGATTCATTTCATGAATAACTCAATTTCAGGGGCGATTGGAAGCGTTGAAGTAAATAAAGAAACATTATTTATTGCATCTAACTTGGGTTACTTAATAATAATTTTATCATTTTTTTATATAATTATATTTTCAATGAAAGAGTTTAGAGATACATAAAAATTATATTTCGATTATATTAATAGTCTTGCAATAATAGATAATGAAGATAAAAAATAATGAAACACAATGATTTTGACTTAGATTTAAAGAAAGTATCAGTCGATGAAAATGAAATAGAAGCAAGCGCAAGAACAATTGTGACGACCACAATTGTATTGTCAGCATTAAATAAGTGTACATCTGCAGTAAATCCGACTGGTGGTATGACCCAAGGATGTTGTAATGGAAATGTTGAAAAGATAGAAACTGAGAGTAAATTACGTTGTCAGTAGTCTAGTTTAGTAATAATATATTGCAAGACGTGATGTAATAGGTAAGTCTGTTGAATCAAACAGACTTACTTTTAGTTTGTTCAATAACTCATGATAGCGATTATCAATGACTTATGGTATAATTATAGTATTAATATAAAGCAGTGAGGTAATGAGAAATGGATAATATTATAGATGTAAGTATACCAGTTGCACAAGTTATTGATGAACACCCAGAAGTATTGGATATTTTAGTAGATTTAGGGTTTAAGCCTTTGGCTAATCCTATTATGAGAAATACTGTAGGTAGAAAGACTTCACTTAGAATGGGTTCGAAATTGGCAGGGATTAAACTTGAAACAATTATTGCTACATTAGAAGCTAACGGGTATGAAGTAGTAGGATTAGACTAATGGCTACAAAGAGAATTGAAGTTTTACGTGATATATTATTACGACTTCATAAAGGTGAGTCTGCCGAATCTGTTCAAGATGAATTCAATGAACATTTTTCAGGAGTATCTGCGATTGAGATATCGTTAATGGAGCATGAGCTTATGAATTCTGATTCTGGCGTAACTTTTGAAGATGTTATGAAGTTATGTAATGTACATGCTAATTTGTTTAAAGGTGCGATAAAAACTGTAGAAGTTGAAGATAGTGAGCATCCAGGACATCCAGTTCAAGTGTTTAAACAAGAAAATTTAGCTTTAAGAGCTGCGATTATTCGAGTTCGTCGAATTTTAGATAATTATGCTAAATTAGATGAAGGTGACACAAAAGTAGCAGTTTTAAGAGGATTACTTCGTCAGTTGCAATTATTAGGACAATTTGATATTCATTATAAACGCAAAGAAGAACTTATGTTTCCTATAATGGAGAGATATGGACATGATGCACCACCTAAGGTTATGTGGGGTGTTGATGATGAAATAAGAGATTTGTTTAAACTAGCAAAAGAAGAAGCGGAAAAACTACCAAATGCAGAGATAGTTGTCGTTAAAGAAAAGTTTGAAGTTTTTGTTAAAGAATTTGAAGAAATGATCTTTAAAGAAGAGTCGATTCTTCTGATGATATTACTAGAAACATTTACTCAAGATGATTGGTTGAGTATAGCTAAAGACAGTGATGCTTATGGTTATGCAATAATTCGACCTCGAGAAGAGTGGATACCTCATAGAGAAGATTTTGAAACTAAAATTACTAGTGAAGACAGTGAAGTAATAGAAGTAACCGAAGGGGAATTAACGAAAGTAATTCAAACTCCTGAAGGAGAGTTCACTATTACCTATAAACCAAAAGAAGTTAAAGAAGAAACTTTAAATAGAGATATACCTCAGAAAATCGGAAATGGTTATCTATCATTAAATCAAATTGATTTAATATTAAATCATTTGCCTATGGAAATTACCTTTGTTAATAAAGAGGAAATCTTCCAATATTATAATAATCATTGTTCAGAAGAAGAGATGATTTTCAAACGCACGCCAGGGCAAGTAGGTAGAAATGTAGAACTATGTCATCCACCAAAGTATCTAGAGAAAGTTAAAACTATAATGAAAAACTTGCGAGAAAGAAAAAAAGACAAGTATGAAATGTGGTTTAAATCAGAATCAAGAGGGAAGTTTGTTCATGTTACTTATGCAGGTGTTTATGATGAAAATGGTGAATTTCAAGGAGTATTAGAATATGTTCAGGATATAGCTCCTTATAGAGAAATAGACAGTGATTATTATAGGGGAATAGAATAAGATAAAAAAGAGAGAGACTTAAAAATCAATTTTTTGAGTCTCTCTCTATATTTTTTTACGAATATATTTTATCAAGTACATTTTTTCTTAATTTTCTTGTTGCGAGAATCAACAGTATAATTAATATTAGAGAATATATTATTCCTACTATATTTGCTGATGATGGCAGCATAGCGATTAAGAAAAATGTCACGACATTAAGTAGTACTAATAATAAAATAGCTCCGAAAGCTAAAATAGTTAATAGTACTTGATTTATTGAACTACGATTAGCTAAATCTGTGATAGTGTTCCAGTTTAGATATAATTTTTTATAGTCGCTTGTATAACTATAGAAAGAAAAGACAATACTTGAAATAATATAAGATATTATTGTTACAATTGCTAATAAGATTGGTGTTTTAGTTATAATTAACATCGCAATCAGAGCAAATAATCCAAATCCAAGTTGTAATAAGGTAGCTATTGCTAATTTAATTTTTAGATATTCTTTAAAATCTAATGGAAGAGATTTTAAAAAATAGTAATCTTGTTTTTCTAGTGAAATTGCTATACTTGTAAAATTCATAGGATTAGAATTAATGTACAATGCTAATGTAAATCCTATAGTCATAGCTACTGGGTAGAATATAGGTGGTAGTGTAATACCTCCGTGCTTTCTAATTTCTATAATTGGAATTACAAATATACCAAGTGTAATTATAAGATTAGTAAATACAGTTGACGAAATTGTACTGTTTAACAATAGTTTTAAATTTCTCTTAATTAGTTTAGAAAATAGTGTAGTTGATGTACTATTAGTATTTTCTTTGATTTTTACAGCTTTAGAACTAGATGTGTATGTATTACCAGATATTCTATATAAGTCTTTCATATATTTTCTTATTACAAATATATATGTAGTAAAGAAAGAAATAAGTGCTAAGATAATAGCTACTATTAAGTAAGTATAAGTCTTAGAAATATCTAATACGAGTATATTTAAAAATAAATCTCCTGAATAATCAGAATCAAAACTTTTAAAAGTATGAGCAAAATTAAATATGTATCCTGTGAAGAATATCAACGTAATTAATATTGTAGCTGCATTAACTTTCCCTTTATTCTTCTTAAAATTTGGGATATAAGTAATAAATGAAAGTAGTGTCATAATAGAACATATTAAAGTAATCATAAATGCAAAACTATATACTAATACGAAGAAAAATTTTTGAATTGAAAACTCTGCATTTAATCCAATAATCAAGTTTATAACTATTAAAGGAGTAAAATTACTAATAACTTGTGAAAGTAGAGTGAACAATTTACTAAAAAATATTTCAGATCCTGTAACAGGTAAGTGAATAATTGCTAATGTATCATCACTTTCGTAAAACATATTGATAAAATTATTTAAAATCTGAATAAACACTAATAATAAAATAAAGAAAAGTATATTTCGATATCCCGATCCAGAAAAGTTAAAACCACGAGAAAATATTGAAAATAAAAATAAAATATGTAAGAAATTGAAAAAATTAAGCATTAAAACATTTCTAAAAAGATTATGTCTTATATCGTTCTTTTCACTAAATTTTTTTCTGTATTTTATTCTTTGAGGTGAAAAACTATAAAGTAGATTCGTTAAAAATAATTCTTTTACAACATTGAATCTCATATCTAATCACCACCTAAAATATTTGAATTTGAATTTTTTACTATATTAAGATAAATTTCTTCTAAACTATCTCCCTCAAATTGTTCTTTAAGCTCATTAAGTGTACCAATAAAAACTAGTTTTCCTTTGCTGAGAATACCTATTCTGTCGCATAGATGTTCAGCGACCTCCAAGACATGGGTAGAGAATAGAACACTATTTCCTTTTGAAGCGTGCTCTTTCATTAAGTTTTTTAAATCAAATGCAGCTTGTGGATCTAATCCAGTCATCGGTTCATCCATAATCCAGAATTTAGGTTCTGATAATAGGGCACCAATTACGAATACTTTTTGTCTCATACCGTGAGAAAAAGAACTAATTTCTTGGTGTTCAACTCCTACCATATTAAATAATTTGCAGTATCTATTAAGGATATCATCTCTTGTTTTATTATCAATTTCATATATGCTAGCGACTAATGACCAATATTCAAAAGCTGATAATGTAAGAAACATATCGGGTGAATCAGGTACATAGCCAATTTGCTTTTTACACGCTAATCTATTATTTTTTAAAAGTAGATTATTAAAATATATATCACCCGAAGTAGGCTCTAATATACTAACTAGAGATTTGATTGTAGTTGACTTACCAGCTCCGTTATGCCCGATAAGCCCGAATATTTCTCCATCATTGATTGTAAAACTTAAATCATCAACAGCGCACTTTGTATCAAATTTTACGGTAAGATTTTTAATTTCTATCATAGATTTCCCTCCATATGTATTAAGTTAATTAAATTATATAACTAACAAAAGAAATTAGCAATATAAAAATCATTCTAATTTCGATAATTATTCTATTATGAGTTAAATAATATATGATATGAATAGTAGCAAGGAACACCTGGTATAGTGTATAATAAATCTAATGATGAAACACCTGGAAGTGTTTATTTATAAGTTAAAAATGATACACCTGGTTAAGTGTGAAAATAGAATGTGATAATGGCAAGTAAAAAAGATATAAAAAATTTTAAAAAAGTGTTGACAAGAAAAAATAAAAGTGGTATTATTTAGTACGTGAGTGTTACGGCACTCTGTGTAAAGCCACTAAGGCTTATAAAAAATTTAAAAATGTGATACACCTGGATAGGTGATTCACAAATAAACAGGGAAGGAGGAAATCAGGAAAATGCCAACTATTAACCAATTAGTTCGTAAACCTCGTAAATCAAAAGTATCAAAATCAGATTCACCAGCACTTAACAAAGGTTACAACTCTCAAAGAAAGAAAGAAACTAACATTTCTTCACCACAAAAACGTGGAGTTTGTACTCGTGTTGGGACTATGACACCTAAAAAACCTAACTCAGCTTTACGTAAATATGCACGTGTTCGTTTATCAAACCAAATCGAAGTAACAGCATATATCCCAGGTATCGGACACAACCTACAAGAACACAGTGTTGTACTTATTCGTGGAGGACGTGTAAAAGACTTACCAGGGGTACGTTACCACATCATCCGTGGAGCTTTAGATACTGCTGGAGTTAACGACCGTAAACAAGGACGTTCACTATACGGTGCTAAAAGACCAAAAGAGAAAAAATAATAAAAGATAAAATTTGATAAAAAGAATTCGTGAAAGGAGGCAGACACTATGCCACGTAAAGGTCCAGTTGCAAAACGTGATGTTTTGCCAGATCCAATTTATAACTCAAAATTAGTTACAAAATTGATTAACAAATTAATGCTAGATGGGAAACGCGGTACAGCACAAAGAATTTTATATTCTGCGTTTGATTTAATTAAAGAAAAATCAGGACGTGATGCTATGGAAGTTTTCGAAGAAGCATTAAACAACATTATGCCAGTTCTTGAAGTTCGTGCTCGTCGTGTTGGTGGTTCTAACTACCAAGTACCAGTAGAAGTACGTGCTGAAAGAAGAACTACATTAGGTCTACGTTGGTTAGTTAACTATTCTCGTTTAAGAGGAGAAAAAACTATGGAACAACGTTTAGCTAATGAAATTTTAGACGCAGCAAATAACACTGGTTCAGCTGTTAAGAAACGTGAAGATACTCACAAAATGGCTGAAGCTAACAAAGCATTTGCTCACTATCGTTGGTAATTATAGGGTGAATATCAAGCTATTTCATAGCTTGAGTTTTTCACTATAAAAGACAAATTACTCAAAACATTTAAAAATTTATGAAAGGAGAAAATTGACTCATGACTAGAGCATTTTCTTTAAAAGATACTCGTAATATCGGTATCATGGCTCACATCGACGCAGGTAAAACTACTGCTACAGAGCGTATTTTGTTCTACACTGGGAAAATCCACAAAATCGGAGATACTCACGATGGTAACTCTCAAATGGACTGGATGGAACAAGAACAAGAACGTGGTATCACTATTACATCTGCTGCAACAACTGCTCAATGGAAAAATCACCGTATTAACATCATTGATACACCGGGACACGTAGACTTCACAGTTGAGGTTGAACGTTCACTTCGTGTACTTGATGGATCAGTAGCAGTATTAGATGCACAATCAGGTGTTGAACCACAAACAGAAACAGTTTGGCGCCAAGCTACAACTTATGGAGTTCCTCGTATTGTATTCGTTAACAAAATGGATAAAACAGGAGCAGACTTCCTATACTCTGTAAGAACAATACACGACAGATTACAAGCTAACGCACACCCAATTCAACTTCCAATCGGAGCTGAAGACTTATTCGAAGGTGTAATCGACCTTGTTGAGATGAAAGCTATCTACAACGAAGGTAGCGTTGGGGAAAATCTTGTTGAAAAAGAAATCCCAGCTGAATACCAAGATCAAGCTGAAGAATACCGTGAAAAACTTATCGAAGCTGTTGCAGAATTTGATGAAGACTTCATGGAAAAATACTTAGGCGGAGAAGAAATTACAATTGACGAGCTTAAAGCTGCAATTCGTAAAGCTACATTATCAGTAGAATTCTTCCCTGTAGTATGTGGATCAGCCTTCAAATATAAAGGTGTACAACCAATGCTAGATGCAGTAGTAGAATACTTACCATCTCCATTAGATGTACCAGCAATTAAAGGTATTGATCCAAACACTGATGAAGAAACAGAAAGACACTCTTCTGACGAAGAGCCATTCGCAGCCCTAGCTTTCAAAGTTATGACTGACCCATTCGTAGGGAAACTTACTTTCTTCCGTGT
>NZ_CAUSAI010000034.1:0-18995 GCF_963529685.1 uncultured Gemella sp. | reverse complement strand
TCATTAAAATAGGCTGTTGACTCATGCAGTTTCTGCATTTGTCAACAGCCTGAAAAAAGTAGATTTCAGTTGAAATCTACTTTTTTGCTAAGTGTGATTGATTTTTTAGATTATGGGAAAATCTGAAGTTTGGTAGATACGTGAGTTTCTAATTAAACATAATCAAAGCAAAAAAAAAGAAAGCCCTGTTACTGATGTAATAGGGCTTTTAAGCTTCTTCTTATTAACGTACTTCTCTAATACGAGCAGCTTTACCACGTAGATTACGTAGGTAGTATAATTTAGCACGTCTAACTTTACCTTTACGTACAACTTCAATTTTTTCAACTTTTGGAGTGTGAACAGGGAATGTTCTTTCAACACCAACACCGTTTGAAATTTTACGTACAGTATAAGTAGCAGAGATTCCTCCACCACGACGTTTGATAACTACTCCTTCGAATTGTTGGATACGCTCACGTCCACCTTCAACGATACGAACGTGTACTCTTACTGTATCCCCAGCTTTAAATTCAGGAATGTCTGATCTTAATTGCGATTTAGTGATCGCTTCAATGATTTTGCTCATTATTCTTTCTCCTTTTTTTACAAAATGTTCATTATTAATGCTTGATTAACAGAGGAACATCGTAATTTAATGTTTTCACATCTTTTTGATTATAACATTATTTTTAATAAATATCAATAGATTTCTTAATATTTTTTGTTAGAAAAGAGCTTTTTCCCAAACTTCTTCTTTAAAACCTAGTAAAAGAATATCATTTTCAAAATCAAATGCTAGTGGACGTTTAATCAACATTCCATTTTCGTGAAGAAGTTTTAATGCTTCTTCCAACGTTAGTGTGGCAAGTTTGTCTTTTAAACCAAGTTCTTTATATACTAGACCACTTGTGTTAAATAATTTTTTTAATGGTAACTCGAATTTTTCTATTATATGTTGTAATTCTTCGATAGAAGGTGTTTTTTCTTTAACATTGAAGTATGTGGCTTCTATTTTATTTTCTGTTAAAAGTTTTTTTGCTTTTCTGCATGTTGAACATGTTGGGTATTCGTATATAGTTAGCATATTTTCTCCTTTCTAATGTTTATTAAGTTTTAGTTTAATTTACTAATCAACGATATTATAATATTAATTATTTCTACTGTAAAGTGATTTGTTTTGGTTTTTTATTATTTAAGAAATCGTTTATATTAAATGATAAACTAATATGTGCTATAATTAAAGAATAGGATAAAGGAGAAATATTATGCAGAAAATAATTGTTAAAAATGTTTCTAAAGTATATGGTGAAAATAGTAGTAAAGTTATAGCAAATGATAATATTAGTTTTGAGATTAGTGAGGGTGAATTTGTTGTAATTTTAGGACCAAGTGGTGCAGGGAAAAGTACACTACTTAATATAATAGGCGGAATGGACAATGCAAGTGAGGGTTCTATTAATGTCTTTGGTAAAGAAATTGTAGGCTTAAATGAAGACCAACTTACAAAATATAGAAGAGAAGACATAGGTTTTGTATTTCAATTTTATAATTTGATTCCAAATTTGACAGTTTTAGAAAATGTTGAATTAGCGGGGCAAATAGTTAAACAACCAAAAAAAGCATCTGAGATTTTAAAATTGGTTGGATTAGAAAATAGGATGGATAATTTCCCCTCACAAATATCAGGGGGAGAGCAGCAACGCGTTGCTATAGCAAGGGCAATAGCTAAAAATCCTAAACTATTACTTTGTGATGAACCAACCGGTGCTTTGGATTATAGGACAGGTAAAAATATACTAAATACATTGAAGAGATATAGTGTTGATGAAAAGAAAACTGTAATTATTATTACTCACAATAGTTCAATAGCTGAAGCTGCTGATAAGGTAATTGAAATCTATGATGCTAAGGTGAAAAAAGTAATACAAAATTCTAGTCCGAAAAGTATTGATGAGATAGAGTGGTAGAATTTATGAAAGCAATTAATAAAGATATATTAAGGGAAATTTTAAAAACAAAATCAAAATTTATATCAATACTAATAATAATGTTTCTAGGAGTTTTTATCTTTGTAGGTTTGAAAGAGACATCTCCTGCTATGGTAAATACGTATAATAATCATTTGAAACGGCATAGGATGTATGATTTAAGGGTAAGTCATAATTTTGGTGTTAATCAAGATGATATGAAGATAATTAATAGTCTAGACAATATAGATATTAGTGAAAGTTATTTTACAAAAAAACTACAAATAGCTAATAGCAATGAATTTGTGAATATCGAATCTTTACCTGAAAAACTAGCAATACCTAAAGTTATTGAGGGTGCCTTACCTAAAAGTAAGGAAGAAGTAGCTTTAGTAGAGTCGCTTAAAGATAGTTATAAAATAGGAGATGAAATTACCTTTGTCTCAGATAAAAGTGATAGTAATACTTTAAAACACACTAAATTTAAAATAGTTGGTTATGTTCAAGGAGCGGATCATATAGAAGTATCTAACAATAATCCTGCGAATAAAGACTATTTCGGTTATGTGAATAGAGAAGTTTTTAAGTTTGACAATATCAGCGGTGTAAATATAAAATTAAAAAATATTAACTATAAGTATAGTGACAAAGAATATATAACTGAGATTAATAAAACAAGGGATGCTCTTATTGAGAAATTAAAAATTCAGCGAGAAGTTGACGCTAAAAAATATTTAGAAAAAAATTATAGTAAATTAAATGAGAATGAGAAAATTATAAATGATGCCCAATCTAAGTTAAATGATATTAAATCGCAGATCGAGTTATTAAAAAATGTAGATATTAGAAGTTATAATGAGCAAATAGAGAAACTAAATAAATCACAAAAAGAGATTGATGATAATAAAAAGCAATTGAATGTTGGTAAAGCGAGTCTAAATGAAGAAAATTATCCTAGATTTTCAGTGGAAAATATTAGAGGTTTAAAAAATTATGCCCAGTTTATAGACTCGGCAAGTAGTTTAACCTTTGTTGCAAATGTGTTCTCAATATTTTTATTTATTGTTTCAATTTTAGTATCATTGACGACTTTAACTAGGATGATAGATGAAAACCGAATAAATATAGGTACACTTAAGTCTCTAGGATATAGTAATTATCAAATTTCTAAAAAGTACTATGTATATGGATGCTTATCAACTTTAATAGGTACAATCTTTGGAATAATAGGTGCATATTTAGTTATAGTACCGATAGTTTATAATTCTTATGCAAGATTTTTCACCTTTAATACACCAGAGATAGTTTATACTCCAAGTATACTTATCGTGGCTTTTGTTATTTCTTTAGGATGTATTAGTTTTGCGATATATATACCATTAAGAAAAAATTTAAGAGAAAAGAGTGCGTATTTATTACGACCGAAAGCCCCTAGTGGTGGAAGTAGGATATTTTTAGAAAAAATAACATTTATCTGGTCTAGACTTAGCTTTTTGAGAAAGGTTACATTTAGAAATATTTTCCGTTATAAAATAAGAATGTTGATGACTATTTTTGGAGTAGCGGGTTGCCTGACTCTTATGTTTATTGGATTTGGAATTCGTTATGGGGTTATAGATATTTCTAATGAGCAATTCAAGGTAATCAATAAGGTAGACATAGCAGCTACTTATAATCCTTATATAGATAGTGAAAGTGTAGAAAAACTTCAAAAAGAAATAGATAATAATAAAAATGTTAAAGCTAATACTAAAGTTAATATGCAACTTGCCACTTTTGAGAGTAATAATGAAATTGTGGATTCTGCACGATTAATAACAGTTGATAAAGAAAATTACAGGGACTATATTACATTAATGGATAATAATGCCAAAGGTATTAACTTGCCAAATGGTGCGGCTGTTATAAGTGAAAAACTCGCATATCTTCACAAGTTACAGGTAGGAGATAGCTTTAATATAGTTGTAAATAATAAAGAATACACACTTATCGTCGGCGAAATTAATAAAAATTACTTTGGACACACAATATATATTAATAAAAACTATTACGAATCAGTGTTCCAAAAACAATATAAGGATAATACATTTTTAATACAAACTACAGGTGGTAAAGAAACTGTAGAAAGCGTAGTAAGTAACTTAAATGATAATAGCGATATAGTGAATATAAGTGATAATTCTAAAATACAAGAGATACTAGATAATTTTATAAAAGGAATTGATATTATTGTTGCAGTCATGGTGATTTGTTCGGTGACTTTAGCGCTTGTAGTATTATATAATTTAATAAACGTTAATGTATCAGAGAGAATTAGAGAGTTATCGACGATAAAAGTACTTGGATTTTACCCGAGTGAAGTAACTATTTATGTATTTAGAGAAATTTTTTATTTAAGTGCAGTTGGTATTATTTTAGGTAATTACTTAGGTTATAAGATGTACTTGAAGATAATATTAGAACTTGCTGGTAGAGATATGATGTTTAGTAGTAAAGTGCCGTTAGTAGTATATTTATTAGCATCGGGTATAACAATATTGATTACTATCGTAGTAATGATAGTAATGCATAAAAAGTTGAAAAAAGTAAATATGGTAGAAGCTCTTAAAGCGATAGAGTAGAATAGGAGATAAAAATGGCAATTATAATCAATGAACAAGCAAAAAAATTATTAAAAGATAAAAATAAAAATCATATATTGATATCTTTATTTCAACAAATTTGTTGAGGTGGGAGAGTAAATAGAGCTGTTGCGGTTTCGATGGCTGACAAATTTGATGAAAAATTATATTCAAAATATGTAGTGGATGGAATAGATGTCTACATTGATTATAGATTGGATATAAATGAAGATGTAGAAATTGGTGTAGAGAAATTTTTCTTTATGAGACAGTTGAATCAAAAGGGAATTACAGTTTAGAATATAGAAAGACAACTAGAGATGAAAGTTATCATTTCTAGTTGTTTTTGTTTATTTATTAATTAGAAGAGATTCCAAGTTCTTCTTCTTTTTTATGTTTGTCGTTATAGACTTTTTTCATAATACCAATAACGATTGATAATGCGAATAGACACATTAATCCGATAAATAAGTTTCTAACACCACCTGATAATGTACCACCTACATATGAATAAACGATAGTTGCAGGTAATTGACCAACACCTGTAGCTATAAAGAATCTCCAAAAGCTCATGTTTGTTAAACCTGCTGCGTAACTAACAAAGTCGAATGATACGAATGGTAATAGTCTACAAATAAGAATTGCTTTATCTCCGTAACGTTCAAAGAATACGTCAATACTTGCCATAGCACCTTTACTTGTAAGTTTTTCAACTACGTCACGTCCTAATCCACGAGCAATATAGAAACATAGAGCTGCTCCGATCATAGCCGTAGACCAAGATAATACTGCACCAAGAACCCAACCGAAGATTGCTGCGTTAGACAATGTGATTAAGAATGCTGGAATAGGAGCGGCGATTGATTGAAGAACCATAAGTACTCCAGAAACAACGGCAGCCCAAGCTCCCCAGCCACGTAAATATTCGATTACAGCATTTGTATCGAATTGAGATAAAGTGGCGAATGCAGTGTTTATTCCAGTTTTAAAACTAGGTACTGTAAAGTAAACGGCGAAGAAGATTGCAAAACATACAAGTGTAATATATCTTACTTTTTTACGTTGTGCTTTTAATTTTTTCTCTTCCTCAGGATCGACTTCTCTTAAATCACTTAGTTTTATTTCTTTTTGTTTTAATGCTTTCAATTCTTCTTTAGTATAAACTTTTTGGTATTTAGAAAGTGTTAAAATGATATAAAGGTTTATTAAGTTAACAATTATAACACCGATTAAAAATGGAGTTTTAATCTGATTAATCGATCCGGCATGTAAAACTTCACGAGCTATATATAGCAAGGTTTTAGTTTTACCTGAAAAAATAGCCATAAGAAGTATTATGCCTTCAATTATGAAGAATGTATACTTACGATTGATTCGTTTGAAATATAAACCTGTCATTATACCATAAACAGTCCAAACAAAAATTACAAGACTTTGGTCAGCTAACATTTCAAACTGTGTAAAGAAGAACAGTAAGAAGGCGAAGAAATATCCAACAGCAATACCAACACTTGTAAAATAAAATAGAAGTCTTAATCGTTTCATTTAATTTCTCCTTTTTCATAAATATGGGAGCGGCCCAAATTTATTGAGTCGCCCCCGCACAGTCAATTAGATAAGTACTAACATCAACTGTTGCGTATGAACATTTTAATTATTTGTTATTTTTTAATACTGTATATTACTGCAACATAAGTTCCATCTTCAGGTAGAACTTTTTCGTTACCAGTGAATTTTACTTCTTTACGAGTTTCAACAGCACCGTAAGTATAAGTAGTATTTGAGATAATACCAACAGGACAACTATCTAAACAAGATAAACATCCAGTGTTTTTATCAAGAGCACGTTTTAAGTTACCACCGAAGCGGAAATCAATTTGTTTTCCGTTACTATCTTTTACTACTTCATTGATATCGTATTTTTTGTCGGCTCCATTCCAAGTAACTTCAGCTTTGATTGGAGTTCCTTCTACGTGAGTAGTAGTTGCATTGTTTGGATTCATATTTTCTCCAGGTTTCGCACCGATTTCTAGAAGTGCATTATAAAATTCATCTGGTTTAGCAAATGCCGTAAAAATTGATTTAGCACCATTTGTACCACTTTGTTCTACAGAATTATGTCTTGTAGCTTCATCAAAGTATTTACCATTAATTTTTGATAGAACTGTTATAGTACCAGCTTCTTTATCTACTTTTATTGGTTTATCTAGTGATACACCAGCAACATAGTCAGCTGGTTGATTTGAATTTTGTGAAGTTGAATTAGATGAACTACTGCATCCAACAGCAGTAAATGCTAATCCAGCAGCCATAAGGACTGATAATAATTTTTTTGGTTTCATGAACGAATCCTCCTTATTCTATAAATTTATTATATACTTGTATTATAACATTTATATAAAAAGGTAACAATAATCTATATAAAATATCTTATGAGTTAAATTTATAATATGGAAATTTTTCGCGAGTAATCTTAAAAATATTCTTTTATTTTAAAAAGCTATTATAGTGAAAAATGATAGAATAAAATATATATCAAATAAATAAATTATTATAAATTCTATATTCTAGACTATAACATTTAAATAATAATTCAAAAGATTAATTGATAACAAATATCAGTTAATAACAACTAAAATTAGGCGAATGCTCAAAGTAAGTTACAGCTGAAATTATAAATGATTATAGCTATAATTATTAGCGAAAAGCCTTAAAATATGATATAATATTTTGGTTATATATGAAATTAGTAGAAGCTGACCAAAAAGACCTAAATTTTAACAAAGTGTATATGAGAATTCATAGACGCAGTGGTTTATTGATATCTAAATTCGCTTTATAAAAGCTTTTTAGATATCTAATAAACTGTGCGGGGGTGACTCTGAAAAATCGATTTCTACGAAATCACGATTTTTGAGTCACTCCCAGTAAGATATTATTGAGAAAGGATAAGAAATGTTAATTCAATTAAACAATGTAACAAAAAATTTTGTGGTTAATGAAATATTTTCGAATGTTAAATTAGAAATTAATGATAAAGATCGTGTTGCAATAGTAGGAAGAAATGGTGCAGGGAAAAGTACTCTTTTAAAAATTATTTCTGGTGCTATTAGTTTTGATAGCGGAGAGAGAACTATTTCAAAAAATACAACAGTTGGATATCTTTCGCAAGAGTTTATTGTAAGAGAAGATTTATCGATTTATGAAGAGATGATTACTTGCTTTGATGAGATAATTACTTTGGAAGCTGAATTAGAAAAACTATCTTTTGAGCTGACTCCAGAAAATATTGAGAATGACTCAACATTACTAAATAAGTTTGATAGATTACAAAATGAAGTTTTAACACATAAAGACTATCATTATAAGAGTAAGATAGAGAGTGTGTTATACGGATTAGATTTTTCAAAAGAAGTTTTTGATAAGAAAATAAGTACGTTCTCAGGTGGAGAGAAGACTAGATTATCTATGGCGAAATTATTGCTAAGTGAGCCAGATTTATTAGTTTTGGATGAACCGACCAACCATCTTGATATGGAAAATGTAGCGTGGTTGGAAAATTACTTATCATCATATAATGGTGCAATAGTAATAGTAAGTCACGATAGATACTTTTTGGATAAGGTAGTAAATGTTGTCTATAATTTAGAATTTGGAAAACTTAAAAAGTATGTAGGTAATTATTCTAAGTTTTTAGTACAATATGAAGAAGACTATGAAAAGCAATTAAAAGAATATACGAGTCAACAAAAAGACATAAAGAAATTAGAAGAATTTGTTCAAAAGAACATAGCTAGAGCTTCGACAAGTAAGATGGCTAAGAGTCGTCAGAAGGTACTAGATAAGATGGAGCTTATCGACAATCCCAAAAAAGATGATAAGGCTGCTGGTATAGAGTTTTTAATTAAAGAGCAAAGTGGACGTGATGTTCTAACTATCAGTGATTTACAAGTAGGTTATAATGGAACTAAAGTGGGTCAAAGTTATAATCTTGCTGTATATAAAGGAGACAGAATAGCTGTTGTTGGAAGAAATGGTATAGGAAAATCTACTCTAATTAAAACGATAGCTAAGAGACAAAAAGAAATTGCTGGATCTGTTCAATATGGAAGTAAAGTATCACTAGGATACTATGATCAAAAACAAGCAGAATTTGAATCTTCAAAAACTATTCTAAATGAACTCTGGGATGAATATCCGCTTATGAAAGAAGCGGAAGTAAGAACTGTACTTGGAAGGTTCTTATTTAGAGGTGATGATGTTTTAAAAATTGTAAGAGATCTTTCAGGTGGAGAGAAAGCAAGGTTACAGCTAGCGAAACTTATGCTTGAGAAGAATAATCTACTTATATTAGATGAGCCTACTAACCACCTTGATATTACGAGCAAACAGGTATTAGAAGAAGCATTAAAAAACTATGAAGGGACAATACTTTTTGTCAGTCATGATAGATATTTTATTAATAAGATAGCTAATAAAGTATTAGATATTACAGACAATGGTCATAATATTTACTTAGGTAATTATGATTATTATTTAGAAAAAAGAGAGCAAGAGAGAATAGCTCAACAACTAAGTAATAGTGCTAAAGATGTAGTTGTAGAAAAAGAAGCTAATAATTATATATTAGATAAGGAAGAGAAACGACGTATCAGAAAATTAGAACGTACTCGAGATGAGTTGATGAATAAGATTGAGATTATAGAAGAAGATATTCAAGTAATTAATAGTGAACTTGCAAAAGAAGAAGTCTATACTGATATGATAAAAACTCAAGAATTCAATGGAAAGCTACAACAATTGACTGCTGAACTAGAAGAATTAAATGAGTCATGGTTAGAAATTGAAGAGGAATTAGAGAGTATAAATGGATAGTAAAATTAAGATAACAACTTATGTCGATGCAGAAAAAATTCATGATGAATCATATATTGGCACATACATTAGCCAATTAGATAGTGAGAAAATAATTTATAAAGATAAAAATAATAAAAAAATAGAAATTTTTATTGACAAAATAAAAGAAAGTGTTAGTATAGAAAAAGACGATTCAAAAATATATTTATCATACACAAAGACGAGTAATGATTATAGCACGCAATATGGTCAGATGAAATTGGAAACACAGCTTGTTAAAATAGGTAAGATGTCAAAAAATAATTTTACTTTATTTGAGATAGTATATAATATATTTTTTTGGAATAAGGACAAACAACAAAATAAATTAAAAATATTAGTGAAAAATATTTAGTAGTTAATTAGGAGGAATTTTTGGTGAAAAATAAGATAGTAGAATTATTAAAAAATTCTTTAACCAAATTAGAAATTGATGGAGTTGATATTCATGTTGAAACTCCAAAAAATACAGATAATGGAGATTTTTCTTCAAATGTAGCGATGCAATTAACTAGAGTTTTACGTAAAAATCCTAGAGTAATTGCCGAGGAAATAATTGAAAATATAGATTCTGATGAAGCGGTTGAAAAAGTTGAGATTGCTGGTCCAGGATTTATTAACTTCTTCGTGAAAAAGTCTAGTCTTGGTGGTGTTGTTGGCAAAATATTAGAAGATGATTTTAAATATGGTGAAAACAACATTGGTCAAGGGAAAAAAGTTCTTTTAGAATATGTATCAGCTAATCCAACGGGAACATTACATGTAGGGCATGCCAGAAATGCTGCGTATTCTGATTCGTTAGCAAGAATAATGAAAAAATCAGGATATGATTTATCTCGTGAGTATTACATCAATGATGCCGGGAATCAAATTAATAATCTTGTGATTTCAGCAATTGCGAGATATAAACAAGCTTTAGGTATGGATGCACAGTTGCCAGAAGATGCATACCACGGTGAAGATATTAAAGTATTAGGTCAAAAACTAAAGGATGAATTTGGTGATTCATTATTAGAAAGAGAAGATTTAGAAAGCTTTATTCGTGATTACGCAGTTGCATATGAAATGGAAAATATAAAAAAAGACCTAGGAGATTTTGGATTAGAGTATGACGTATTCTTTAGTGAAAAATCATTATATGAAAATGGTCTTGTGGATAAAGCTTTAGAATCTTTAAGAGAACAAGGATTTGTTTATGAGAAAGATGGAGCTTTATGGCTAGAAACAATAGCTTTAGCCACAGGAGATGACAAAGACCGTGTATTAATTAAGGCAGATGGTTCATTAACTTATTTAACAAGTGATATAGCGTATCATAAGAATAAATTAGATCGTGGATTTGATTTATTATTAGACGTTCTTGGTGCAGATCACCACGGATATATTGCAAGATTGAAAGCAAGCATCGTTGCGATGGGATATAAAGCAGAGCAACTTGAAGTTTTGATTATGCAAATGGTACAACTGCTTAATAACGGTGAAGTTGTAAAAATGAGTAAGAGAACAGGTAAAGCAATCACACTTCGTGATTTAATAGATGAAGTAGGAGCAGATGCTGCACGTTATTTCTTAGTAATGAGAAGTGCAGATAGCCACTTAGACTTTGACTTCGCTGTGGCGAAAGAACAATCAAGCGATAATCCACTATACTATGTTCAATATGCTCACGCTAGAATTTGTTCAATCTTACGTCAAGCGGCAGAACAATTTGAATATGATGTAAATAACTGTGATTATGAGTTATTAACAGATGAGTACTCAGTTGATCTACTGAAGAATTTAGCTTATTATCCAGAAATTGTAGCTCAGGCTGCCAAAAATTATGAACCACATAGAATTTGTAATTATTTACAAAGTCTTGCAAGTTCATTCCATAAATTCTATAATAATAACAAAGTAATAACTGAAAATAAAGAGCAAACTCAAAGTTATTTAGCATTAATCACTGCTGTTAAGATAACTTTAAGAAATGCTTTAGAGTTAATCGGAGTATCAGCTCCAGAAAAAATGTAATAAATAAAAAAGAAGGGAATCTAATATAAATGGTAAAGTTAAAAGATTTAAGCGCAGAAAAAATTAAGGAAATGTCACTAATAGATTTATGTTATGCATATATGGTAGAAGAAGGAATTGAAAAATTAAATATTTATGATTTCCTAGATTATATTAAACCATTAAGAAACGTTGATGATGAAGAATTCACAGCACAAGCTGCATACTTCTATACTGATTTAAACTTAGATGGACGTTTTGTTTGCGTTGAAGATGGAAGTTGGAAGTTAAGAGACAGTTTATTTGTTGAAGATATTAAGAACTTCGTTGAACCAAGTGTTCAAAAATTTGAAATTGATGAAGAAGAAATGGATGAGCTTGTAGATGAGGAACAAGATGATATTCACGATGCAGTAGATGCGCTTATCGAAGATGAAGATATGGAAGAAAGTGAAGATGTTTACGATTTTGATAACGATGGAATAGTATCAAAGTTCAATATTGCAACTGAAGAAGAAGAGTTTTAATAAAAAGGCCGCAAGGTTTTTTTATTTTTATGAATATATTGCTTGCATATTTTTGATATATGAAGTATAATGAATAAAGTCAATAAAACATATAGTAAAAATTGTAATACAGGTTCTAAGTTTTTTAAGTGAATAACACAATGTCACATTTATTTTATTTATTATCTTTAACGGCAAGACTACGATTGATTATTGATAATAAAATATAAAATAAAAAGGAGATTGTAACTTATGAAACAAGGTACAGTAAAATGGTTTAACGAGGAAAAAGGATTCGGATTTATCGAAGTTGCAGGAGAGAAAGATATCTTTGTACACTTCTCAAGCATCAAAAAAGATGGATTCAAAACTTTAAAAGAAGGCGATAAAGTTGAATTTGAAGTAGAAGATGGTGCTCGTGGACCACAAGCAGCTAACGTAGTTGTTCTTTAATTAGAATTATAAGAGAGCTATAACTAGATATTATATCTAGTTATAGCTTTTTTCTTATATTTTTATTTATCGTGAGGTATTGTGTGGAATTGTGAAAACGAATACGATTTGTATTGAAATAATTTTCATAATAAATTATAATTAAATTGAAGTTAGAAAAAAATATTAAATAGGAGGAAACTTTAATGAAGGGAATAAATACTAATTTATTACATGGGTACCCTGTAATTGATGATTATACGGGTGCTGCTTCAATTCCTAAATATCAAGTTACAACATTTGATCAAAAAGAGGGATATAAAGATTGTGGTAAATATTCTTATAGCCGATTCGGGAATCCGACAATATTGGCGTTAGAAGCTGCTGTTGCAAATTTACACAAAGCGAAATTTGGATTTGCATTTGCATCGGGAATGTCTGCTATAACTACAGTTTTAATGCTTTTAAATAGTGGGGAACATATCATCTTACCTAAAGATGTCTATGGTGGAACATTCCAATTTAGCTCAAAAATATTGAAGAAATATGGGGTAGAGGTTAGTTTTGTAAACTACCAGAATCTAGAAGAGTTAGAATCGACTATTAAAGAAAATACGACCATGATTTATATTGAAACGCCATCTAATCCGCTATTGAAGGTATCTGATATTAAGGCAATAACAGAACTTGCAAGAAAACACAATATAAAAACAGTGGCAGATAACACGTTTATGACGGCGTTGTATCAAAAACCACTAGATTTAGGATGTGATATAGTAATTGAGAGTCTGACTAAGTTTGTAAATGGTCATAGTGATGTTACAGCTGGTTGTGCAGTAACAAATAATGAGGAAATAGCATCTGAGATATGTCTTTTACAGAAAAATTTTGGTGGTATTTTAGGTGTAGAGGATGCGTGGTTAATTTTACGTGGTATGAAAACTATGGGATTACGTATGGAAAAATCTGTGGTCAACGCTATAAGTTTAACTAAATATTTAGAACAGCATGCTAAAATTAAGAAAGTATACTATCCTCATTTAGAAAGTTGTAAGTTTTATGATATTCATACTGAACAAGCAAGTTCAGGAGGGGCTGTCTTTTCATTTGAATTCTTTGAACAAGCTGATTTAAAAGCTTTCTTGAAGAAAATTAGAATACCTATCTATGCGGTAAGTTTGGGTGGAGTAGAATCAATAATTTCTCATCCGGCAACTATGTCTCACGCATGTATGAGTGAAGAAGAAAGATTAGCGCAAGGAGTTACGCAAACATTGTTGAGATTTTCTTGTGGTGTTGAGGATACTGAAGATTTAATAGAAGATTTAGAACAAGCATTAGCTGATTAATTTAACATAGTAAATAATAATTTAAAGGAGATTTATAAAATGAAAATTACAGAAGTAAATACATCGAAAGCGCCAAAAGCAGTTGGACCATATGTTCAAGCAAACAAAGTAGGTAACTTAATTTTTTGTTCAGGTCAATTAGGAATTAATCCAGAAACTGGAAAAATTGTTGAAGGTGGAGTTATTGAGGAAGCGAAGCAAGTATTTAAAAATATCGAAGCAGTTTTAGAAGAGGCTGGTAGTTCGATGAATCATGTAGTTAAATCACTAGTACTACTTAAGGATATTGCTGATTTTGCAGAGGTTAATAAAGTTTATGCAGAACAATTTAACGATGTGCTTCCGGCAAGATCTGCATTTCAAGTAGCGGCTTTACCGCTAGGTGGGAATATAGAAATCGAAGTTATAGCTGTAGAAAAATAAAAAATAAATCAAGGATAGTGATGTCTATCCTTGATTTTTTGCGTTATAACTTTCGATCGCAGCGTTAATTTCTTCATTCGTAAAGTTTGAAATATCACCTTTTAATTCGTTTTCGATTATGCTTCTACTAGTACTTCCTTCTTGGGTATAACGAATTGTGTTATATGTTTCAGGTACTTGTTGTCCTGCTATTTGAGGATGATTTTGTGTATTAGGTATAGTAGATGTTTTTTTATTTTCTATTGAATTGTGTTTAGCTGCGGTATTTGATTTATTTTCTGAAGATTTTTCTTTTTTATTGTCGTCTTTATTAGCTAATTCTTTTTTAGCTTCTTCTTTTTTTGTAACATTAGTTTTATGGTCTTGTTCTAATTCTGAAACTTCTGAATTTAGAAGTTTTTCTTTTAAAGCTGCATATTTGAAATGATATTTTGCTAGAATAGTTTTTACTTGATCGGCATAATTTTGTGAAGTTATATCCAATTCCAAGATTTCAATAAGAGCATTATCATAGTCTTCTAATTGTTCATCTAGGTATGTAATTGCTTTAGAAAAGGTATGATTAGTATCAAGTTTTTTTGCTTTCTTTAAAGAGTCGTGAGCATTTTCGATATCGGCTTTGTTAAGTGCATTATGTGTTTTATCTAATTCGCTAGCAATTGATACTTCAGTATCAATATTTCTTAATGTTTCTTTTGCTTTTTCTGTAGTTAATGTTTCAAGACCTTTTAATCCAGAATTGAAATCATGTGCGTCATTTATTAATGATATATATTTTGAATGTTCTTCTTTAAAATTTTTATTTCCTGCATTTAGGTAGTAATATGTGCCACCTACTAAGAAAAATATTGCAAATATAGGCATTAAAATAGAGATTATTTTTTTCATATAAGGTATATACTCCTTTCTTTAATGTCTTTATCTATAATTTATTGTATAATGTTAAGGGAAAAAAATCAAGTAAATTAAGCGATAAGTAATTAAATAAAACACATAAATTATATAGTTGCATAGACTGAATTATATAATTTATAGTGAAAAAAATTGTGACTATTAATATTAAGTTGTCTAGAAAAATAATCTTATAAGGGTATGTAAGAATGAGAAAAAATAATAAATTAAATTTAAAAAATATAATAATTTCTTGACAATGAAAAGAGTTTGGTATAATATATTTAAAAGACCTGTGACAAAGTTAGTAAAAAGAATTTTACTTTATGTTTTAATAAAAGAGAGTTTAATCCTGAGGCTGAAAGATTAAATATTAATGATTAAGGTAAAGAACACTTTTTGTAAAATTTAATAAATGAAAAAATAAGGTATCGGTATTCCGATATGAATTAGGGTGGCACCACGAATTTTGTTATCGTCCCATATAGTAAATCTATATGGGGCGATTTTAATTTATATTAGGATATATATTAAGGTAAGAATTGAAAGGAGAAAACTATGGTAATAACTATGCCAAGAGGGACGCAGGATATACTACCTGAAGAGAGTAAAAAATGGCAGTATGTTGAAGAGAAACTAAGAAAAATTAGTAGAAACTTTTGTTACGAAGAAATAAGAACGCCGATGTTTGAATCGACAGAATTATTTAGCAGGGGCGTTGGAGATACTACTGATATTGTTCAAAAAGAAATGTATACTTTCATGGATAAAGGGAATAGATCTCTAACGTTAAGACCAGAAGGTACAGCAGGGACAGTTCGATCGTATATTGAAAATAAATTGTTTGCTAAAACAATACAACCTCAAAAACTTTATTATGTTGGTCCGATGTTTAGATATGAAAGAAAACAAAAAGGACGTTATCGTCAGTTTGTACAATATGGTGTTGAGGTAATCGGCGAGGAAAGTCCAAAAATCGATGCTGAAGTAATTAGTTTAGCCTATAATATTTATAAAATGTTTGGGATTGAAAATATCAAGGTGAGCATTAATTCGTTAGGAAATCCAGAAGAAAGACAAGCATATAATGAAGCGTTAGTTAAGCATTTTGAACCTAGAATTAATGAGTTTTGTGAAGACTGTAATAATCGTCTTTATAAAAATCCTATGAGAATCCTGGATTGTAAAGTAGATGCGGGGCACGAACTTATTAAATCTGCCCCAAAACTATTAGACTACTTAGGAGAAGAGTCTAAACAATATTTTTCAGAAGTTTTAGAACACTTGGATGCATTAGGTGTTAAATATGAGATAGATCATAACTTAGTTCGTGGTTTAGACTATTATACGCATACAGCATTTGAAATAATGATAGATAATCCAGAAGTGGAATTAAAAACACTTTGTGGAGGAGGACGTTATAACGGTTTAATTAGACTGTTGGATGGACCTGAAGATAAAAAAGGAATTGGTTTTGCATTAAGTATAGAAAGACTATTATTAGCATTAGAGAGTGAAAATATTGAATTACCTATTGATGATACAATTGATGTATTCGTAGTTGCTATGGGTGAAGAGGCTTCTAATGCAGGAGTTAAACTTACTAATGATTTAAGATTAGCAGGGTATAGCGTACAAAATGATTATTTTGACAAAAAAATGAAAGCACAGATGAAAATAGCGGATAGATATAATGCAAAATATTCTATAATAATTGGTCAAAGTGAGCTTGAAAGTGGAACACTTGTTATAAAAGATATGAAATCATTTGAGCAAGAAACTATTAATTTAGATAACATTGTTGATTATTTACAAGAGAAATTGAGAGGAGAAAAATAATGAGCGCATACGGAAGAACGGAATACGCAGGACGTATAGATGAAAAATATGTAGGAAAGAGAGTTACATTAAAAGGTTGGGTAAGTAAACGTCGTGACCTTGGTAACTTAATCTTTATTGATGTAAGAGATAGAATGGGTGTGGTTCAATGTGTATTTTCTGGAGAAAAGAATGCAGAATTACATGAAGTTGCGGGAACTTTAAGAAATGAATTCGTAGTTTCTATTGAAGGTGAAGTAGTATTAAGAAATGAATCTACAGTTAACGAAAAAATAGCATCAGGTAAAGTAGAAGTTATTGCTGATAAATTAGAAATTTTATCTAAAGCAAAAACATTACCATTCGTTTTAGATGACGCAAGTTTATCAAGTGAGGAGTTACGTCTTAAATACCGTTACCTAGACTTAAGAAGAACAGAACTTGCAGAGGTGTTACACTTACGTTCAAAAATTACTAAAGCAACTAGAGATTACCTAGATAACAATATGTTCGTTGATGTTGAAACACCAATTTTAACTAAGTCTACTCCAGAAGGAGCGCGTGACTATTTAGTACCAAGTAGGGTCCACCCAGGTGAATTCTATGCATTACCACAATCACCACAATTGTTCAAACAATTATTAATGGTTGCGGGATTCGATAGATATTATCAAGTAGCTCGTTGTTTCCGTGATGAAGACTTACGTGCAGACAGACAACCAGACTTTACACAAATCGATATGGAAATGAGCTTTATGTCACAAGAAGAAATTCTTACTATGATAGAAGGTTTAATTGCACATGTTATGAAAGAAGTAAAAGGAATTGATGTAGTATTACCATTCCCACGCCTTGACTATGAAGAAGCAATGGAAAGATTTGGTAGTGATAAGCCTGATACTCGTTTTGGAATGGAATTAAAAGATGTTAGTGATCTTGTTAAAAACTTAGACTTTAAAGTGTTCTCAAATGCAGTAGAACAAGGTGGAGCAGTAAAATGTATCGTAGCTAAAGGGTGTGCAGAGCAATATTCTCGTAAAGATATCGATGCTTTAGGTAAATATGTTGCAAACTATGGAGCTAAAGGATTGGCCTGGGTTAAAGTAACTGAAGAAGGATTAAATGGTGCGATTTCTAAATTCTTTACAGACGAAGTAGCTCAAGAATTAGTAGCTCGTGTAGATGCAGAAGTTGGAGATATTATCTTATTTGCTGCAGACAGTAAGAAAGTATGTTACGCATCATTAGGTGCATTACGTCAAAAATTAGCAGCTGATTTAGATTTAATCGACAAAGACAAATATAATTATCTATGGGTAGTAAATTGGCCGTTATTAGAATATGATGAAGAAAAAGGTCGTTACAGTGCGGCTCACCACCCATTCACTATGCCAAAAGTAGAAGATGTAGAATTATTAGAAACTGCACCGGAAAAAGCATATGCACAAGCATATGATATAGTACTTAATGGATATGAACTAGGAGGAGGAAGTATCCGTATCTACGATAAAGAAGTACAATCTTCTATGTTTAAAGCGTTAGGATTCACTCAAGAACAAGCTCAAGAACAATTTGGATTTTTACTAGATGCATTTGAATATGGAGTACCACCACATGGAGGATGTGCATTAGGATTAGATAGATTTGTTATGTTATTAGCTGGTCGTGATAACTTACGTGATACAATTGCATTCCCTAAAACTGCGAATGCAGCAGATCCAATGACGCAAGCACCATCACCGGTAGATTTAGAGCAACTATTAGAATTGAATATTTCTTTATTGAGAAAATAGGAAAAAGAATAGTATATAAGTTAATCCGAGGAAGAATTTTTTCCTCGGATTTTTTAACTAGCATTGACATAAAATAAAACAAATGATAGAATATAAAAAGTCTTCGCGAGAAGAAGACGAACAATAAAACATTTCTACCAATCGAATGTTAAGGAATTATAAAAAACTTCTTGACAAAATAGAAAAGAAATGATAAACTTAAAAAGTCTTGAAAAAAGATAATGTTAGTCATTCCAAAGAAGTAAACGGTTCAAAAGTTTTAAAAAATATAAAAACTTCTTGACAAACACTTGATGAAATGATAGAATAATAAAAGTCTTCTGAT
>NZ_CAUSAI010000033.1:0-19001 GCF_963529685.1 uncultured Gemella sp. | reverse complement strand
GACTAAGTTTTCCGGGGCTTACTCGTGAAGATATATAAACAATATCATAAGTAATGATACATTATTTGACGTTAAATGTCAAGATATTTTCTTTACTTTTATTTATATTTCTTCAGTTTTTCCGTATTAAAGTTAAAATTAAGAGATACTCTATAATTTATTGTTTTATATTTCTCCCTTAACTTTTTTATAATATTTTATAAATTATTTAATTAGTTCTAATGCTGCTTTTACTCTAGCTGCTACACGTTCTTTACCTAATAATTCTAAACTTGTGTTTAATTCTGGTCCATGCATTGATCCAGTTGAAGCGATACGGATCGGCATAAATAAGTTTTTACCTTTTACACCAGTATCTTTTTGGATTTCTTTAATTAATCCTTTAATATTATCTGCTGTAAATTCTTCAACTGCTGTTACTTTTGTTAAAAAGTCTTCAAATACAGTTGCTGTTGTTTCTTGTTTTAAGATTTCTAATTCTTCTTCATCAAATTTTACATCTTCTACGAAGAATTGTTTTGTTAATTCAACGATTTCAGCACCGTAACTCATTTGTGGTTGATATAATGAGATTAATTTTTCGAACCAAGCTTTGTTACTTTCAACTTCTTCTTGAGTCGCCACACCTTCTTTTACAAAGAATGGTAAAGCTAAATTAACAATTCTTTCTAAAGGTTGTGCTTTAATGTATTGGTTGTTAATCCAAGTTAGTTTATTGTTATCAAAGAATGCTGGTGATTTACTTAAACGTTTTTCATCGAAGATTTTAACAAATTCTTCTTTAGTGAAGATTTCTTGTTCACCTTCTGGAGACCAACCTAATAATGTAATGAAGTTGAATAATGCTTCTGGCAAGTACCCTAAATCATCATATTGTTCAATGAATTGAATAATTGTTTCATCGCGTTTAGATAATTTTTTCTTGTTTTCATTTACAATTAGAGTCATGTGTCCGAATCTTGGTGCTTCGAATCCTAATGCTTCATATACAACAAGTTGTTTTGGTGTATTTGATACATGATCATCTCCACGCAATACGTGAGAAATTTCCATTAAATGATCATCAATCGCTACTGCAAAATTATATGTAGCAACCCCATCGTTTTTAACGATTACGAAATCACCAAAATCACGTCCTTCGAATGATAATTCACCTTTAACCATGTCATCAAAACTATACGTTCTATCTTGAGGTACACGGATACGAATAGATGGCTTACGTCCTTCTTTTTCAAAAGTTTCTTGCTCTTCTTTAGTAAGGTGTGCATGTTTTCCACTATAACGTGGTGGTAATCCATTAGCAATTTGTTCTTCTCTTTCAGCTTCTAATTCTTCAGCTGTCATGTAACATTTATATGCTTTATCTTCTGCGATAAGTTGTTCAGCATATTTTTGATAAATCTCAATTCTTTCTGATTGACGATATGGTCCGAATTCTTTCTCTTTTCCAATACCTTCATCATAATCTAGACCCAACCAGTCCATGTATTTTAGTTGACTTCTTTCACCTTCTTCTTTATTACGTTTGAAGTCAGTATCTTCTATTCTTAATACAAAATCTCCACCGTAATGTTTTGCAAAAAGGTAATTAAATAATGCAGTTCTTGCATTACCGATATGTAAATTTCCTGTTGGAGATGGTGCATATCTTACTCTTACTTTTGTCATAGTTATCTCCTTTTTCATTATTAAATAAATTATAATACTAAACAATTATATCACAAATTATATTAATATTTCAATTAAAGTTCAACATTTCACTAAGAAAAGCTTGTTTTTTGCCGTAACTTGCCTTGAAAAATTTAATTTTTAATAGATAAATGTACTTTTATTACAATTTTTCTACTCCCTTTTACCAAAAATAGAAAACTAAGCAGCTTATTTATTATTTCAACCACTTAGTTTTCTATATATATTCCAGTGTTTTACTGTTTAATTTCCACTGGGCGTTTTAAGTTTTTTTCTATTAATGTTATCATTTCTTTGATACCAGTTTGATTTAAGTGAACTCTATCCGGTTCAAATAAATCTTTACCACTACTTGCTACAGTGTACCAATCTATTATCGTTACATTAGAATGTTTTTCTTTTGCTTCTTTTAGTGCGGTATTTACCGTTTTTTCCCAAGCTCTTGGAACTTTAATATTCACAAAATAAATATCTGCCTTATCAAAAGCTTTTACAAGATCTTCTATTTGACTTTCTGTAAATGGTCCATTTGTTCCTAATTGGAAAATAATCGCTGAATTTTCATTGTTATATTGCGCATAATCCTTAGCCTCTTCAATCGCAACGTATAATTGACGACCAATTTTTCCATCAATAACAGCTCCTGGATACAACTCTTGGAATTTTTCTCCGATGTCTACAGTTAAAGAATCTCCCATGACAATAACAGAACTATATTTTTTCTCTTCGTTTTGTTTATCATCTTTTTTATCTTTGTTTTCTTTATTATCTTTATTTTCTTGGTTTTGTTTATTATCCTGGTTATTCTCGCCTTTGTTAACATATTGACTTTCTTTATTAGAGTCCATCTCTTTTACAAAAGCTGTAGAAATATAAGGTACGCTCTTACCAAATATTCCCATAACAAATAATATAGATACTACCGTAGCAATACTTGCTACAATTTTTTTTGTTTTCTTTGATTTTTTTACAATTTTTTTATAGATTATACTAACGTAGTTTTTAAATCCTAATTTTCTTATCGGCGTTTCTACTAATGCATAACTGATTATTGCTAAAATAAAAGTTAGAATAACTCTTAATACTACGAAGAAAATATTTGGTTTTCCTATCTCTGATACCGGTGTAGTTAAAACTAATACAGGAAAGTGCCACAAATATAAACTATATGAAATTTTCCCTATGAACACAACAGGCTTAAATGATAATAATTTTGCCATTACCGTATGTTGTTTCCCACTACTAATTATGATTATTATACCTAAGATTGCTACAAGTAAAAATCCTCCTCTATATAACCAAGTATTATATTCAGATGTGTATATCATAATAGTTATTAGAGCCGCAATTGATATTAAAGAAACAACACTATACACAAGGTTTTCTTGTGGTGTTATTTTTGTATTTAATTTATCTATTGGATACAATATTGCACCTACTGCTCCTACAAGAAGTGAAAATGCTCTTGTATCAGTACCGAAATAAATTCTACTAATATTATTTATATCAAATAAGATTATGTGTGCTATTAATGAAACTAAAATTACTCCTAAGATAACATATAGAAAATTTCTATTTAATTTATACGATCCATCTTTTGTTTTTTTCTTACCATTTACTAGTAAAAACAACAGAGGAAAAATCATATAAAATTGTTCTTCAATAGCAAGTGACCATAAATGTTTAAATGGACTTTGTGACCCAAAGCTATCAAAGTAGTCTAATTTATGAAATATATACCACCAGTTACTTGAATATATATACCCAAAAATTGCATCAAGATGGCTTTTTTTCAATAATACTCCATTAAACATGACCATTACTACTAATACTACAGTTATCATAAAGTACACTGCAGGTAGTAAACGTCTTGCTCTTCTTATATAAAAATTATACAAGTTAAGACTTCCCGTTTTCTTATATTCTTTAATAATTAATGAACTGATTAAATATCCCGATAAAACAAAGAATAAATCAACCCCTAAAAATCCACCTGGCAGATAATTTACATCTACATGGTAAATAATAACAGCTAAAACTGCTAATGCCCTCAAGCTATCTATACTTGGAAGATATTTCGATTTATTATTAGTCATTTTTACCTCCTTTAATCTTTGTACATTGCTAGTGCAACTCGTCCTCTTTGCTTATCAACATCTATTACATAAACATCGACAATTTGACCTACACTAAGAACGTCAAGTGGATTCTTTATATAATTTTTACTAATTTTTGAAATATGTACCATCGCATCTTGTTTAAGACCGATGTCTATAAATGCTCCAAATTGCGTAATATTTCTAACAGTTCCAGCTAGTTTAACTCCTATTTGAAGATCATCAATCGTCAGTATATCAGATTTTAACAACGGTTTTGAGAATGATTCACGTTCATCTCTTAATGGTTGTTTTAAGTCTTTGATAATATCCTCAAGAGTCTCTGCACCTATACCTATTTTTTCTGCTAATACTTTCTTATCTACACTTTCTATCTTACTAGCAAACTCTTCTGTACCAACTTCTTTAGTAGACAATTTAAGTTCTTTTAGTAAATTTTCGGCCGCTTTATAACTTTCTGGGTGAATGCCTGTAGCATCAAATATATTTTTACTATCTGGTATTCTAAAGAATCCTACACACTGCTCATATGTTTTTTTACCAAGTCTAGGTACTTTAGCAATTTCTTTAATAGTTTCAATTTTGCCGTTTTCTTGACGATAAGTCACTATATTTTTAGCAATCTGTTTATTAACTCCAGAAACATAAGATAATAATGAAACAGAAGCCGTATTAACATTAACCCCAACTTTATTAACCGCAGTTTCTACTACGAAAGTAAGTTCTTTTTCTAAAAACTTAGGTGTAATATCATGTTGATATTGTCCTACACCTATTGATTTAGGATCTATTTTCACAAGTTCACTTAATGGATCTTGAATACGACGTGCAATAGATACCGCACTTCTTTCTTCTACATTAAAATCAGGAAATTCTTCACGTGCAACTTCACTTGCTGAGTACACACTTGCCCCCGCTTCATTCACAATTACATAATCTATTTTTAATCCCGCTTCTTTTAAGTTTTCTACTACAAATTTCTCTGTTTCTCGAGAGGCCGTTCCATTACCAATAGCAATTAAATTAATATTATGCTTATTAATAAATTTGATTAAATCTTTTTTAGACTTCTCTTGTTTATCTACTGAAGCTGGCTTATGTGGATAAATTACCATTTTATCAATAAAATTACCATATTCATCTACAATCGCCATTTTACAACCAGTTCTAAAGGCTGGATCTATTCCCAGTACTTTTTTATTTTTTAGTGGACTTTGCATTAAAAGTTGCTTTAAGTTTTCTGAGAAAATAACTACTGAGTCTTCTTCTGCTTTTTTCGTTAAATCGCTTCGTATTTCTCTTTCTATAGATGGATAGATTAGTCGTTTCATACTATCAGCTATACACTCTAATAATAAATCACTAATCGCTGTCTGACGATTTCTTGTTAACCCTCTAAGTATATAATTATTTAACCTATCTTTATCATTTTCTATACTAACACGAATTATTCCTTCTTTTTCTGCTCTGTTTAATGCAAGAATTCTATGAGATGCAATTTTTGAAATTTGCTCACCAAATTCATAGTAGTTTTTATACGTTGCATTTTCGTCTTTTTCTTCTCCACCTTTTTTAAGTATAGAAGTAATTTGACCAAACTTTCTAGTATTTTCTAATACATATTCACGATATTTTGCACTATCAGAAATATTTTCTGCAATAACATCTAATGCATAGTTGATAGCTTCTTCGACACTATTAACTTCTTTTTCTGCATTTATGTACTTAGCAGCTTCTTTATTTAAATCATCTAACGATTTAGGAAGTTTCAGAATATAATTAGCTAGTTTTTCTAAACCTTTTTCTTTAGCTATCGTTGCCTTAGTACGTTTTTTTTCTTTAAATGGGCGGTATAAATCCTCTACCCTTTGTAGCTTTTCTTGTGCTAAAATATCTTTTTTTAATTCCTCAGTAAGTAGACCTTTTTCTGAAATTAATCTAATTACTTCTTCTTTTCTTTCTTCTAGTGATTTTAAATAATTAAACTCATCTTGAATTTGCTTAATGGCAACTTCATCTAAAGAATTTGTCAATTCTTTTCGATATCTGGCTATAAATGCGATTGTATTTCCCTCTTCTAATAAGCTCAATACGTTTACTATATACTTATCTTGTATTTTTAACCTAGTTGCCAAATTTTTTGTAATTTTTTCGTACATACTATAACTCCATTTTATTTCTATAATAAATTCTTGGAACACGTTTATTTATACAACAAAGTATCTCATAACTTATTGTATCTTGGTAAGTTGCAAAATCATCTACTGAAATCTCCTGACCATTATACTCGCCAAAAAATAAAACATCGTCCCCTACTTTTATATTTTCACTACAACGCACCATAAGTTGATCCATGCAAACACGTCCTACTATTTCACAGTCTTCTGTTCCTACTTTTATCTTAAAACCTTGCGCTCTCCTTAGAATACCATCTGCATAGCCAATAGGGACTGTTGCTATATATTCGTCTTGTTTGGCTTCGTAACTAACTCCATACCCTAGCTTTTCTCCCTTTAAAAACTTCTTAACGTGAGATACCTTACTTATTAATGTAGCTACTGGTTCTAATTTAACCTTATCTAATTCTTCTATATTTTCACTAGGATAACACCCGTATAATGTAATTCCTAGCCTAGTCATATTATACTGATCTTTTCTATCACTATATTTTACTGTACTAGCTGAATTCCCAATATGAATGTATTTTGGTTTATTTTTAAACAGTTTTATACTATCATCAAATTTCTTAGTTTGATAATCATCATAAATATCATCTATACCATCAGCATTTGAATAATGCGAGAAAATCCCTTCAAAGTCAATTTTTTCTGATGTTAGTAAATTATCTATACTTAGTAATTCTTCTTTATCAGAAATACCAATTCTTCCCATTCCCGTATCAATTTTAACGTGAATTTTTAAATTTCCTTCAACGTCTTTCATTTCAGATAAGCATTCTTCTAACCATGCTTTAGATGGACAAGTTAGAGAAATATTACTTTCAATTGCGTATTTTATATTTTTAGGATTTGTGACACCTAATACAAGTACCATACTATCTTGAATTACTTCTTTTAGTTCTAGCGCCTCTTCTAATGTCGCTGTAGCAAAATGCCTAACTCCATTTTGATAAAGATGATTGGCAATTACTTTAGCTCCTAATCCATATGAATCAGCTTTAACTATTGCTAAACCGATTTTATTATTATTAAGTTCATTCAACTTATTATAATTATTCAGCAAAGCATCCAAGTTCACTCTTAATTGAGTCGGTCTATCATTAATCATCAATCTTGTCCCCTTTTTCTAAAATAACAAATGCCACGACCGTTGTATCAGTATGGCTTATAGTAAGATGAGTTATAAAGTCTTTATATTCTATGAAAGGTTTTCCTTTATCGTCTTTTTTTACTTCTACATCATGAAAAGAAAACTCTTTAGAAATCCCAACTCCTAGTGCTTTTGAAGTAGCTTCTTTAACTGCAAAGCGTCCAGCTAGAAATTCCATTTTCCTTCTATGATTTGTTATTTTATAAAATTCATTTAATTCATTTTCTGTATATAATTTTTCAAGCCGTTTTTTATCATCAACATATTTTTCAAAGCGATGAATATCGACGATATCACAACCGATTCCGTAAATCATTTTTTACCTCTTCATTATATAGTCTTACATTATTATATCACTAATATAGATTTTATGAAAGAAATATTAGCTTGATATTCACCTTTATTATTTACATAAACAAGTATATTTAGATTCTTCTATGTAAATTAGTAATCAAATATATGTTCCATAAAGTTTCAAGAATACAACAAAAAGATTGCCACTTTTCATGACAATCTTTTATCATTTATTAATCTCTATTGCTACTATTTAGTAAAATGAAAATAAATCTTAACAGTTCCATTAAAGCTACAACTGCGGCTGCGACATAAGTTAAAGCTGCTGCTGTTAGAACTTTTCGACAGTGTCTATGTTCTTGATCATCTACAATGTTTAAATCAACTACTTGCTCTAAAGCTCGTTTTGACGCATCGAACTCAACTGGCAATGTTACTACTTGGAATAGTACTGCAAATAGCATTAATCCTACTCCAATCCAAGCAATTGTATAACCATATTGTCCAATTAAGCCCGTTAATAAGAATCCTGCCATAATAAGAATTGTTGATAGATTTCCACCAAGATTAGCTAATGGAACTAACGAGTGTCTCCATCTCATCGGTTTATAATCTGCTACTTTATCTTGAATAACATGTCCAACCTCGTGAGCTGCTATCGCTACTGATGCAACTGTCGGTTGATCATGAACTATAGGCGAAAGTACTACTATATTATTAGTTGGATCGTAATGATCTGATAATTCAACCTCACCTCTTACTACCTTAACACCTGTAATTCCATTTGCTTGCATTATAATTTCTGCAACTTCTTTTCCAGTTAAACCTGATTTTGTTCTTACTTTTTTATATCTTTCGTATGTTCTTTTTACTTTAAATTGCGCCCATAAAGGAATCAACATAATTAGTAAAAAGTAAATTATATAACTTCCTGACATTCCATAATATCCTAATGGCATATAGATTACCTCCTAATTAGTAAAGTATATAAGAAGAATTATACCATGTTCTAAAATTATTTGCTAGTATTTTGACTAAATTTTACCTTTAATAATTCTTGTTTTTTTATTTTCATGACTTTACATATACTTTTCGGTATTTTTCATGATATTTCAGTTTCTATACTCTTATTTCCAATAAAATAATACGATCCAAAAGTAAATTCACTTCTAGATCGTACTATAAAATTTAACTTTTATTAGTTTCTTTGACGTGCTAATAGCTTAATAGGCGTTCCTTCAAAATTGAATGAATCACGAATTCTATTCTCTAAAAACCTCTCATAAGAGAAATGCATAAGCTCCGGATAATTTACAAAGAACACGAATGTTGGTGGATTAATAGCAACTTGAGACGCATAGAAAATATTAAGCCTCTTACCTTTATCTTGCGGTGTTGGATTCATCGCAACTGCATCAACAACAATCTCATTAAGTGTAGAACTTTGAATACGTCGTTGTCTATTTTCATATGATTCTTTAATTAATGGGAAGATATTAAACACACGCTGTTTAGTTTTTGCAGAAACATATATAATTTTTGCATAATCTAAGTACGCAAAACTATCACGAATTTTTTCATCAAACTCTTTCATAGTTTTATCGTCTTTTGCGATTGCATCCCATTTATTTACAACTATAATGACCCCTTTACCAGATTCATGTGCATATCCAGCCACTTTCTTATCTTGTTCAATAATACCTTCTTCGGCATTAAGAACAACTAAGACGACATCTGAACGTTCGATTGCTTTTAGTGAACGTAATACAGAATATTTTTCACAGCTTTCATATACTTTACCACGTTTTCTAATACCTGCTGTATCAATTACAACGTACTCATCTCCATTGTGTCTGAAATCAGTATCGATTGCATCACGCGTAGTTCCAGCAATATCAGATGCAATAACACGCTCTTCACCTAAAATAGTATTAATTAAACTAGACTTACCGACATTTGGTCGTCCAATAAGAGAGAATCTGATTTTTTCATCTTCTTCCTCTTCATCAAGTACCTTAAAGTTTTTACAAACTTCATCTAATAAATCTCCAATACCTAATCCATGAGAACCTGAAATTGGGAATGGATCTCCAAATCCTAGTGAATAGAAATCATAAATCATATGATTCATATCGAAATTATCAATTTTATTTACTGCAAGCACGACTGGTTTGTCTGTTTTATATAATAACTTAGCAACTTCCTCATCATCACTAGTTACTCCATCACGACCATTTGTTAAGAAAATTATAACATCAGCTTCATCGATTGCTAGCTCTGCTTGTGCTCTAATTTGTTTTTGGAACGGAGTATCTTCCAACTCGATTCCTCCTGTATCTATCATAAAGAATGAATAATTTAACCATTCTGCTTTTGAATAAATTCTATCACGAGTTACACCTGCTACATCTTCAACAATAGAAAGTCTATCACCAATAATCTTATTAAAGATTGTAGATTTACCGACATTCGGTCTACCAATAATCGCAACTGTTGGTTTTGCCATGTTTTTACCTCCATATCTATATATTTTCTCTTGAATTACTAAAGTTCTATTAAAAGGGAGCGACTTAAAAATCGTGATTTCTTAAGAAACAAGATTTTGTCGAGTCAGCCCCGCACAGTTTATTAGATACTTAAAAAGCTTTTATAAAGCGAATTTAGATATCAATAAATCACTGCGTCTATGAGTTTTCATATGAACTTTGTTGAATTTTAGGACTTTTGAGTCAGCCCCTTAGTGCTTTCAACTTCCACTAATACCTAAAAAATAAAAGCAATAGACAAGCCTATCTACTGCCTTTATTTCTTTATTTTTTCAAATTAAAGTTCGATATCTTTAAATTTGTCCCCTAAGCTAAATGAAGTATCTTCATCTTTTAAGTAAGAAGTATCGTACTCAGCTTCTTCCTTAACTTCTTCTTTAACTGGTTTTTCTAATAATTCTTTAATTGATAAAGATAGTCTTTCTGTTTCAAAATCAAATTCTAAAACTTTAACTGTAACTTTATCTCCTTTTTTAAGAACGTCTTCTACTTTTGTCACTCTGTCGTGAGAAATTTGAGAAATATGTACTAATCCTTCTACATCAGGTAATACTTCCACAAAAGCTCCGAATGCTGTTGTATTACGAACAACACCTTCTAATACATCACCAGTTTTGATTGTAGCACGAGCAACTTCCCATTGTGTTGGTAATAATGTTTTTGCAGAAAGTGAAACTTTTTCATTTTCTTTGTCAACAGCGATAACTGCAACTTTAACAGTATCTCCAACTGATAGAACATCAGAAACTTTTTCTACACGAGCATGAGAAATTTCTGAGATGTGTAATAATCCATCAACTTCACCAATGTTAACGAATGCTCCAAAGTCAGTAATACGACTAACTTTACCTTCGATTACGTCACCTTCATTAATGTTTCCATAAACTTCTGCTAACTTTTTAGCTTTTTCTTCTTCTAAAATAACGCGTCTGTTTAAGATAATTTTGTTTTTAGCTTTATCTACTTCTTCGATTTTGAATGTGTATTCATTTCCTACAAATTTAGATAAGTCTTTTCTGAATTTAGTGTCAATATATGAACCAGGAATAAATGCACGTAATCCTTCTACATCAGCTAATAATCCACCTTTAGTTTGTCCAGAAACTGTTGCTTGAATTAATTCACCGTTTTCGAATTTTTCGATTAGTCCAGTCCATGATAGTTCTACTAATTTTTTATATTCAGCGTTTTCTAAAATTTTGTGTGATAAATAGATTACACCTGGAACATCTTCTGATCTTTTTTCACGATCGGCTCTAATTCCTGTTACTTGAGCTTCTATTTCGTCACCAACAGATAACACTTCTTCAATATTTTCAAATGGTTTTCTTGTGATTTGGTTACGTAAGATTACACAGTCATATTGTGCTCCTGCAACATCTACGTATACTTTATCATTATCTATTTTAGATACTGTACCAGTTACTTTATCTCCTTTTTTCAGCATTTCTGAGCTATTTAATAATTCCTCAAATGAAGTTGTCATTACTTCTAATCCTCCTGTGCTTACAATACATACTATATTAATATTATACATCAAAAATACAGTTATGTCATTTATTTTATGTTAATTTTTTAATTCTTTTTTTATTTCATCAAGTAATTTTGCTTCTTCTTTACTTAATTCATAATTTTCCAGTAAATCCGGACGCCTAGTCAGTGTTCTTCGTAAACTCTCTTTTTTTCTATAAATTTCTATATTTTTATGATGTCCACTAGTTAAAACATCAGGAACTAACATTCCCTTATAATCTTTCGGTCTTGTGTATTGCGGATATTCCAAAAGACCTGTTGAAAATGAATCATCTTTGTGAGATTCTTCTTTTCCTAGTACATCTGGAACAAGTCTTGCTATACTATCAACCATTGTCATGGCTGCGAACTCTCCACCAGTTAAAATAAAATCTCCGATAGACAATTCATCAGTTACTAAAAATTCTCTAATTCTTTCATCATAGCCTTCATAGTGCCCACATATAAAAATTAAATGATCCTCTTGCGATAATTCTTCTGCTTTTTTTTGACTAAATCGTTCCCCTTGTGGACACAATAGTATAATGCGTGTTTTATTCGTTTTATCTAAACTTTCAACAGCGTTAAATATCGGTTCTGGTTTCAATACCATTCCTTGACCACCACCGAATGGATAGTCATCTACTTGGTTATGTTTATTACCAGAAAATTTTCGATAATCGACTATATTTATGTCTAATAAGTTATTGTCTTTTGCTTTTCCTAATATTGAATGATTTAGCGAATCGAACATATCTGGAAACAATGTAAGTATATCAATTTTCATTAGTCGATTAATCCTTCCATAACTTCAATGTCGATTCTTTTATTTGTAACATCTATTCTCTTAACTACATCTTCAATATAAGGTATTAAAATTTCTTTCCCATTTTGAGATTTTATAACCCAAACATCATTTGCACCAGGTGTAAGAATTTCAACAATTTCTCCTAATGTTTTTTCGTTTTCATCAAAGACTTCACATCCGATGATTTCATGGAAATAAAATTCGTTTTCTTCTAATTCTCCAATATTCTCAGAATCAATTTTAATTTGTAAATTTTTAAATTTTTCCGCTTCTTCTATTGTGTCAATTCCTTCAAATTTTACTAAAAGATTATTTTTATGCGTTCTGTAACTTTCTACAACTACTTCCTTTACAACTTGATTCCCTCTAGTTATTAATAATTCACTACCCTTTTTAAAACGTTGTTCTTCAAAATCTGTAGATGAAATAACCTTCACCTCTCCTTTTAAAGAATGAGTATTAACTATTTTTCCTACTTTTAAGCGCATTTATGTCTCCTTGATCTTATATTTTTATTTTTTTACTCTCATTCGTATGAAATAAGATATATTTTCAATAATAATTATCGATAACGATAATCCAATTAATAATGTAGATATTCTGTTCCAATTTCTATATTCTATATTATTTACAAGCAAATGTCCAATTCCACCTGCACCTACCATACCTAGAATAGTTGAGTTCTTAATGTTTGCTTCAAATCTGTATAGTACAATAGTTACAAACTCAGGAAAATATCCGTTAAATATTATTTTCACATAACTAACAAAACTTCCGAGTCCTAAACTTTTAGTCATTAGCAGTACATTATTATTAATTCCCTCTAATACCTCATTATACATTTTCGTCATCACACCTACTGTGTAAATATATAACGCAAAAAAGCTACTAATAGCTCCCGGGCCAAATCCTCTAAAGAAAATCAATGCCACAATAATAGGTGGGAACGTTCTTAGTATATTTATAAAAACCTTCATGCTTAGCGCTTTATATTTTCCAAAAAGGTTTACTGATGATAAATACGATGTAAATATAGCTGTTATAGCTGCAAATATCGTTGCACTAAACGCAATTTCTATACTCACTAATAACTCACTCAACATCTTAGGTGCATACGCTAAATCAGGGTTTATTATACCATTTCCTAGCACCTTTAGTTGTTTTAGACCTATAAAAAATCTTTCTTGCGTTATAGTTATGAACTTAGTAACATAAACAATACTTCCCAACACAACTAAAGGAATAGCAACTTTTACTACATTCTTTCTAAAAATAAATCTTTCAAATGTTAATTGTGACGCATTTTGTAAATTTCTAAAATAATAACTTATAAGATCAATAATAAATATCAAAATAACCAACGTAATGACAATAATAGAAACTCTATCATATCTTAAGTGATTTAATTCTTGCCATAATCTTTGACCAATTCCACCTGCTCCAACTAATCCTAAAACACTAGCTCCACGAATACTCGATTCTAATGTTAGAAAATAAACAGAAATTACCTGCGGTTTTAAATTAGATAAAATTGCATTTTTATAAATAACAAACTTCGAACTACCTAATGATTCCATAGCTTCAAGTTGTTTAAGTTCCACTTCTTCAGCATACTCTTTTAACAATTTTGCCGCTGTTAGTAAATTAATTAAATATATACTTACAAAGCCGCTAAACACACCTGTACTAAAAAGACTAACTAAAATAGCAGCGATAATCAGAAATGGCATCGTTCTAAATACTGAAAAAACTGCACTAAAAACCTTAGGTATAATTTTCAATCTAAATAATACATTAGTCAATATAGGCAACAACAATAAAGCTGTGCATAATGCTAAGATAGATGAAAATAAAGCAATATTTATTGTTTCTACTATCGGTTGTTTTAATTCAGGTAAAATTGAAAAATCAATAGGATACATTCTCCCAAGTAAATTATGTATTCTTTTGAACCCTACTGAAAATGTTTTTGTATCATATTCCTTATAAGCAATATTAAGTACAAATACTACAAATCCAACTGATAATAATTTGGTAATATATTTTCTAACTATAAAGTTCTTCAAATTCATCTTTCGTCACCTTATCAGAGTCTTTATAAAATAAAACTTTTCCGTCTTTCAATCCTAAAATTTTCGTACTATATTTCTTTGCAAGATTAACATCATGTAGATTTATTAAAACTGTTATTTCATTTTGTTCATTTAATCTTTTAAAGGTATCCATTATAAGCGTAGTATTTTTCTCATCTAAACTACTGACAGGTTCATCAGCTAATAGCAATTTTGGATCTTGAGCCAAAGCTTTAGCTATAGCCACTCTTTGCTTTTGCCCTCCTGATAAGTATTTTGATTTCTTAAAAGCTTCCTCTTCCAATCCTACTTGTCTTAAGTAACCAACACCCTCTTCATATTCTTCTTTAGTGTAACCAAGGAATAATCCTGCAATTGATTTTTTTACCAAATAAGGCGTCAAAACATTTTCTACAGTATATAAATTATCTAAAACATTATAATCTTGGAAAATAAACGCTATTTCCCTACGAATCATTTTCAACTTTTTCTTATTAAAATTAATTATGTTTTCCCCAGATATATTAATTTCCCCTGAGTTAGGTTTGTTTAATAAATTTAAACAACGTAACAAAGTAGATTTACCAGCACCACTCTTGCCTACTATAGCAACAAATTCCCCCTTTGGAACATCAAAAGAAATATCATTAAGCACATTAGACGTCCCGTAGTTAAAAACTAAATTTTTAATTTCTAACTTTTCATTTTTCACAATATCACCTCATCAATTTATTCCTACTTATAGTATAGACTAAAATTATTTACTTAGTAAAATTTTATAATTACTATTATATCACTTAAACTAGAAATTTTCAGTATTTTAATGTTACAATTTGTTTAATATTTAACGAATTCTCACTAATTGTCTAGTTTTATAAAAACAACAAACTCGCCTATATAAATAGACGAGTACGTAATCATTATTTAATAAAAGCTGTGATTTCTTCAACTGATAAGCTAGAATCACAAACTACTTTAACTTCTCCAGCTTCCGCTACTAATAAACCTGGTACAGTTCTTACTGAGTATTTATCACGTAATGATTCAATACCAGCTGCATCAGAAAAATTCTGAGAGTCAATAAAGAAAGCCTCTACTTTATTAGACACTACAACATCACTTAATTTTGGCATGAATTTTCTACAAAATGGGCATGAAGATCTCCCAATAAACAATACAAATTTCTCTTTTGAATCAATTTTTTCAAAAGCAGTTTTTGAATCAATTACTTTAAAATTTTCTAGATATTCTTCAAATGTTTTTTCCATGTTTTTTATCTCCTAATATTTTATAGATATTATTCTACTCCTCTTTTATAAATTATGCTAATTTTTTGCTTATGAAAATTCAAATTTTAAAATGGCGTTTTTCCGTGCTGTGAATTTATTATATAACCGAAGATTATAAGCCAAAATTTGGAGCAGGATTGTATCCTACTCCAAATTCTTTTTTATTATGCTATAGGCTATCGATTTCTAATAGTTAGTTAACGATTATTTTTCTTTACGGCGTCTTGCTGCAAGTAATCCACCTAACATTGCTAATCCTAACCCTGCTAATCCTACACCACTAGTGCTATCTAATCCCGTATGAGCTAATGCTCCTTGGATTCCTCCTTTAGCATCTTCTTTGCTTGCATTATTGTCACCTGCGTTTGCTGCTCCTGCGTCACTTCCGTTACCTGAGTTTGCATTATCATCTAATCTTCCAGTATTACCGCCGTTATCTTGATCTGGTGTTGATTCTGGAGTATATTCTGGTTTTTCGTGAATTGCAGGTTCAGTTTTCGCAGATTGTTGAACTGTATCTTTTCCTAGAATTGTCGCTACTGATCCATCTGGGAATGTAATTGTTGCTGTTCCATCTCCCGCTACTTCGATTGTAACTCCATCTAAAGCTGAACCGTTCGCTTGTAAAATAGCAACCTTAACTTTTTCTTTTTCTTCATCTGTTAAGTGTGTTATATCTTTCACATCTACTCTTTGAGCTGGTGCTTTAACAGTTGTTTTTTCAGCGTCTGTTTTATTGCTATCTTGTGCTTTTGGATCTTGTGCTACTAATCTTGTTCCTGGAATTGTAATAGCTGAACCATCTGGGAAGACGATTGTCGCTGTTCCATCTCCTGCTACTTCAACTTTAACATCACTTCCGAATCCGTTAGCTTCTACTACAGCTTTTCTAACAGCTTCTTTTTCTTCATCTGTTAATCTTGTAGCTTCTGCTACTTTTGTAGGATTGGCTGGGATGATTACTTTTGTTTTCTCAGCGATTGTTGGTTGGTCTGGTGTTGCAACTTCTTCTTTTTGAATCACTAGACTTGTTCCTGATATTGTGTTTACTGAACCGTCGCCATATGTTAATGTCGCTGTTCCGTCTTTAGATACTGTTACTGTCGCTGCTGGGTTTGCTGCTTGTACTTTCGCTGTTACTGCTGCTTGCTCTTCTGGTGTTAAGCTGTGAGTATTTCCTACTTCTGTAGTTGCTGGCACCACAGCTGGATTTTGTACAGCTTGTGTTGCAGCTTCTTTTTCAGTATCTTTGGCTACTACTAGACTTGTTCCTGGAATTGTGTTTACTGATCCATCTGAATATGTTAATGTCGCTGTTCCGTCTTTAGATACCTTAACATCTGTAGCAGTTGGGTTGGCTTGTTTCACTTTAGTTGCTACTGCAGATTGTTCTGCCGGTGTTAAGCTGTGAGTATTTTCAACAGGTGTTAAACGTCCTGGCACTTGTGCTGGGTTTTTCTCTGCTTCTGTTTTAACTTTTGGAATAGTTTGTTTACTTCCTTTTTCAACAAGTTTATCACCTGTTATTGTGTCTACAGATTTATCTGGATATGTAATTACCACTGTTCCATCTGGTCTTACTTCTACTGTAGTTCCTGCTGGGAATTTATTCGCATCTTCTACCGCTTTTTTAACCGCAGCCTGTTCTTCAGGTGTTAACTTCGTAGTGTTTCCTACTTGTGTTTTTCCTGGGATAACTGGCTCTGTTCTTGACGCAATTGTACCTTCATCTTTTTTAGCTGGTGCTACTAATTTATCTTTAGAAATAGTATCGCTTGAACCGTCTTTATATGTGATTACCGCTGTTCCATCTGGTTTAACATCTACTGTAGTTCCATCTGGGAATGTATTCACACCTTCAATATTTTGACGAACTTTTTCTTTTTCTTCGTCAGAAAGTTTCGTTGGATTTTTCACTTCTACTTTGTTTTCTGGAACTTTAGGTTCAAATTTAGATGCGATAGATCCCTCTGGTTGAACTTCATTTATTTTCTTAATACCATTGTCTTTAGCTGCATCGATTTCATCTTTAGATTGACCTTTATTGATGTCTTCTATAGCTTTGTCTTTTGCTTTATTAATAGCGTCGATAGCTTTTTGTTTTTCTTCATCTGATACATCTTTGTTGTTCTTGATTTCGTTTATGCGTTTTTGCGCTTCTTCTAGCACTTCAGCTTTTGCTTTCGCTTTTTCTTCATCAAGGTTTGTTACATCTGGTTTCTTAACTTCCGTATCTGCTTTTGGATTATATTTTTCAATATTTTCTTTAGCTTCATCTGCGATTTGTTTAGCTGTTCCTGCTGATGACGCTTCGTCAATAGCTTTTTTAGCATCTTCTTTCGCTTTATTGATTGCTTCTTCAGCTTTTTGTTTTTGCTCGGCTGTTAAGTCTTTATCTTTCTTGATTTCATCAAGTTTTTTCTTAGCAGCTTCTTCTACTTGTTTTTTAGCATCTTCTTTCGCTTTAGCAAGATCGTTATCTTTATCGGCTTTTTCTAATGACTCAACTACTTCAACTGGTACTTTTACAGTTACTTTTGTACCATCAGCTAGTGTTACTTCCACTTCTGCTTCTTTAGTTCCTGTTTCTGTTGTAGTTGGTTTAGAAGTGATTTTCGCTGTTACTCCATCAGCTAGTGCTAATTGTTTTAGAATTTCTTCGTCTGTTAAATCTTTGCCTTTTTCAACAGTTGCTTTTCCTGAGACTAAAGCAGTTTGTAAGTCTAACTCTGCTTTGAAGATACTTGTTGATTTACCTTTAGACGTTTGTGGATTATAAACATCTGCGATTGCTTTTTTACCTTCTTCTGTTGCTTTCGCTATTTCTTCAGGTGTTTTCGCATTATTAATCTTATCTTCTGCAGCTTTCTTAACTTCATCTACTTTAGCTTTCAAATCTTCTTTTTCTTTATCAGTTAAAGTTGTATCTCCGCCAATTTCACCTTTTTCAGTGTTAGCTGCGTCTGTTAAATCAGCTTTTGCTTTTTCCAGCTCTGTTTGGTGCACTGCATCGATTGCTTTTTTACCTTCTTCTGTTGCTTTTGCTACTGCGTCAGTTGTTTGTGCTTTATCGATATTTGCTTCTTGTTCTTTCTTAACTTTATCTACTTCTGCTTTCTTGTCTGCTTTTTGTTGATCTGTTAAGTTTTTGTCTGCGTCAATTTCTGCTTTTTCTTTGTTAGCTGCTGCTGTTAAGTCTGATTTCGCTTGCTCTTTTGCTTTGTCTAACTCTGTTTTGTGCACTGCATCGATTGCTTTCTTACCTGCTTCTGTTGCTTTTGCTACTTCATCAGTTGTTTGTGCTTTATCGATATTTGCTTCTTGTTCTTTCTTAACTTTATCTA
>NZ_CAUSAI010000032.1:0-19360 GCF_963529685.1 uncultured Gemella sp. | reverse complement strand
AGGTTGTATACTAAATCCGGGGCATGGAAAAAATTCCAGCCCCGGATTTCAATTTTTATATACAAAAAGACAAATATCCAATATAATTAAGGTGTACAAAAATAATTAACTAAGAAAGGATATTTGTCATGAATAATTTTATCACAAATTTACTATTAATAAAAGACCAAAATATAACTATGGAGGATAAAGTTGATTTAATTAATGTGGGTGGTCAAGATACATTCATATTTCATGGGACTTTATCATACAATCCAAAGTGTTGTCCGAACTGTGGTTGTAAGAAAGAAGGAAATAATATAGTTAAAAATGGATTCACAGATCCATTAAAAGTAACTCTATTAAAGATGTCAGAATGCCCTACATATCTTAAATTAAAGAAACAACGCTTTAAATGTAGAGAATGTAATTCTAAGTTTTGTGCCGAAACATCATTTGTACAAAAGCACTGCAGTATATCTAAAAATCTTATATTTTACATAATGAAGAATCTATCTAAAACATTATCTTTTAAAGATATAGCTGAATTAAGTAATGTATCAGTATCTACAGTAGTAAGAGTAATGAAATCATGTAGAGAAGCTGTAGAAGTTAAGACTCATTCAAATTTACCGGAGCACCTATGTTTCGATGAGATAAAATCAACTAAAGATAGTAAAAATGGGATGAGCTTTGTATTCTTAGATGCTAAAACACATGACTTTATAGATATTGTAGATGGCAGAACACAACATATATTAAAACAATACTTTATGAGATATCCAAGAAAAGTAAGGAAGAAAGTAAAAACGATCTGTATAGATATTTATCCTCCTTATATGAATATGATTAGAGAGATGTTCCCTAACGCTAAGATAATAATAGATAGATTCCACATGGTTCAAAATATTAATAGAGAATTAAATAAAGCTAGAGTAAAACTAATGAATCAATATAAGAATAAAAAAGGCTCTACTTACACTATTCTAAAGAACTTCTGGAAAGTAATATTAGAAGATAGAGATAAAGTAAATTCAACAAAAACATTCTATTCTAGAAGCTTTAAACGCTATGTAACTAGAAAAGAAGTATTAGATTATATATTAGCTATAGATGATGAATTTACAGCTAGCTATGAGAGAGTACATGAGATTAGAGAAGCTATTAAAGCTAAAGATTCTGTAGAATTAGAGAAGTATATAGATATGGATACTAGAGGATTATCTAAAGGTGTATCTAAAGCTATAAATACTATGAAAAAGCACAAAGAGTACATGCTTAACGCTGTTAAATATGAGTATTCTAACGGTCCATTAGAAGGATTTAATAATAAAATAAAACTACTAAAGAGAGTATCTTATGGATATTCTAGCTTTAGTAACTTCAGATTACGCATTTTAATTATGTCTAGATTATTTGTTTCTGAATATAAAAATAATGTCAAACTTAAAGAAAATAAGAAAAAATCTAAGCAGCAAAATGCTGCCTAGATTTCTTGAGTGATTTTTTCTCGTGCCCCGAACTTGACAAAGAGCCAAAAATAAAGGCTGTAAATTCTACGGCCTTTATTTTTTATATGGAAATTAAGTTTCGGTTTTATGAGTTATGCTATGCATTAGTTAATTTACTAATAAATTTTTCATTATTTATTATAACTCTAGTGTGTTCAGCATCACCGATTTTTTTGTCATTCTCAAATGCTTCTAGAGAAAAAATAATAATTTTATCTTTAATAACTTGTGTAATTTTTCCTGTTATTATTATTTTTTTCCCAACAAGAGTTGGAGCAATGTGATTTATGTTTATATTACTTCCGACGCTACCTAAATTTTCCGTTAAAAATGAATTCAAGTAATTTTTTGCTGCGTTTTCCATAAATGCTACAAGACTTGGAGTTGCAAGGACGTTTAAATCTCCGCTTCCCATAAATTTTGCAGTATTATTTTCTGTTACTGTATATTGTTGTGAAAATTGTTTATTAAGCTCGATGTTCATATAAGTATCCTTCCTTATTATTCGTAAAATGTTACTTCGTAATCAATAAATTTATTGTTTTTATAATTAAATTTTGCTGAGAAGAATGGTTTGTTTTGGACTAACCAATCTAGGAAAATATAATCTCCTTCCCAAGTTTTTATATTTTGTATCTCAGATTTCTTCACCCAAATTAAATCCCCCTCATTACAGTCGTCTGTAAGAGTACCTTTGAAGTTTGGTGCAGTATAGACATATGTATACCAGTCTTTTTGACCATCGAAATTTGGGAATGTGATAATTCCTCGAAGCCTTGGTTTAATTATATCTAAATTTGTCTCTTCTTTGACCTCTCTAATGACACAATCTTCCGGGCTTTCTCCAGCTTCGAATTTTCCACCAACACTAATAGTTAATCCTTCATGGATGTCATTTTCTTTTTTTGTCCTTTTAAGCATTAAAAAGCTTTCTCCATTATCCACATAGCACATCGTTGCTAGTATATTATTCATATATTTTTCTCCTGTATTTAAAGAAAAAGTAGGAAAGAGGGCATACCTCATTACCTACTTTCAGTAAATCTTTTTTATTAAATAAATATTAGTCTTCTTTTCTTTTTTTATCCAAACCTACTACGTCTAATAATGCAACAAATCCAGTAAACATAACAGATAATATTGCACAATCACGAAGTGTATTAACTTCACCGTTAGTACCTAAAATTGAAGATACGATAAATACTACAATAAAAGCAAATATAAATGACCAGATTAGTGAAATAATATATTTCATTGTTATCACTCCTTAATTTTTACTTACAACTACTATTATACATCTAATAGAGAAAACTGGCAAGAATTTTATGAAGATTTATATTAATTATAAATTTCTTTTAAATTGAGAAGAAAAGGTGTAGAATAAAGTAAAGTACGGGAGTAAAAATTATTGAGTGTAATTTGAAAATAGCATTTAATTTTAAAAATTGTGTCGATGTTGTATGTGGATATGTTATAATATCTAAAGAGTATGGAGGTAGCTGATGTATAAAAAAGTATATATAGATATAAATATGAAAAATAAGGTAACAGATGAGATCCTTAAAGTTTTTACAGATGAGGGTATGCAGTTTGAATTTATAAGTGATTGTAATATTCTAGAAAGAAATAGTTTATATTTAACGGATGATAAAACAAGGCTTAGTGATACTTTGATAAATGTTTATATACTAGGTAAAGAATATGATTTTTTAGATATAAAGAATGCTATTTTTGTGAAACGTATTGAAGATGTTTTTAGAATTTATAGAGATGATGTGTGGAAGAAGTGGGCACAAGAATTACAATTTTTAGCTCAATGTAGTTTGGCGTACAGTAAAGACAAATTCGATAGAGAACGCTCTGAAAGAATTAGAGAGATTGCTTGTGAGATGTTAGCATATAAATATGATATACCTATTGATAAGATTAAAATTGATTTTGCTGGTGAATTAGGTTATCAGACACCTAAAGTGGAGACAAGAGCAGCGATAATTAAAGATAATAAGATATTATTAGTTAAGGAACAATTAGATGGTAAATGGGCGCTTCCTGGTGGTTATCAAGATGTTAGTGTAAGTATTAGAGAAAATGTAATAAAAGAAGCTAGTGAGGAAGCTGGTGCAATTGTGGAACCTTTGAAAATAATTGCAGTTTTAGATTATAATAAACATCATCACGTTAATTTTCCTTTTGGTATGGTGAAGATATTTGTTTTATGTGAGTATATTGATCATAGTTTTGTTGATAATACTGAAACTCTAGGAGCTGATTTTTATTCATTAGATAATTTACCGGAATTATCTACTACGAGAACGACAGTTAAGCAATTAAAAATGTGTTTTGATTGTTATGAAAATCCTGAAAAATGGGATACAATATTTGATTAATTATGTTAGGAGTTGATTATTAGAGATATGAATTTGAGACAAACGTTATTTAATAAAAATTTACCAGTTCATGAGCAGTTAGTATTTTGTTTATTACTTACTGCGGTAGGAGGATTTTTTGATGCTTATACATTTGTGAACTGTGATGGTATATTCGCAAATGCTCAAACAGGTAATTTAATTTTTGTGGGTATTGATCTAATTGAAGGTAATATACCAGAGGTTATACATTATTCGGTTTCTATATTTTCATTTGTTATAGGAGTTTTAGTAAGTAAGGTAATAGAAACTAAGTATAAAGAATTATCTATATTTACGCATATTTATATGTTATTAATTGTTCAGATTTGCGCGTTATTATTAATAATATTTAAACATAGTTTTTTTGAGATTGATATTCGCCCTATTGTGATTTCATTTATTTGTGCGATACAATTTGATGGTTTTAGAAAGGTTAATAATTTAGTCTTTGCGAGTGTTTTTTGTACAGGGAATTTACGTTCTATGAGCGAACATTTGTACAAATATGTTGTGTTGAAAAAGAAAGAGAGTAAAACGCCTTTACTTATATATTCAACAGTAATAGGAGTTTTCTTGTCTGGTGTTCTACTAGGAGCTGCAATGTCTAAGTTTTTCCTACACAAAGCTATATTAGTTCCACTATTTATAATATGTATCAATTTACTATTTGTTATGGCAATTCACAATAAGTTTGCTAGCAAAAAATTATAAAATAATAAAATTTCAAGGCGATTTTAGAATTCATAATTATACGAATTGAAATCGTTTTGGAATTTTTTTATATTTAATTAAAAATTGTTACAAATGCATTTACATAAAGTTTTATAGATGTTATAATCAATATAGAAAGAAAAATTAGGGTAACTTTAATACTAAGGGGGTATTTATATGAGTGAAACAGTATTAAATAATTTCAATGAATATTTATTAAATAAAAAAGAATTTTCTTCAAATACAATTAATTCTTACGATCGAGATTTAAAGAAAATCTTTTTATATTTAGCGGAAAGAGGATATTCAACGGATGATTATTCTTGGTTGAATGAGGAATTTGTTTCTAGATATATTGATTATCTAAGAGAAAATGATTATTCTGCAGCCACATTATCAAGAACTATATCAACTGTTCATATTTTTGTGGAGTATTTATGGATAGAAAAGATTATCCCAAATAGAATAAATATTGATGTTCATATAGATAAAGAAGAACACCAAGATCTTGTTATATTTACACGACAAGAAATTTCTAAAATTTTAGATGTCAAAACTAAGAATTTAATGGGATATCGCGATAAGGCTATATTTGAATTATCGTATTCAATAGGGATAAAACCGACAGAGTGTATCAATTTAGAACTAAAAGATGTTAATACTACAATAGGATATTTAAAATATAGAAAAAAAGAAGGATACAGAACTATTGCTTTAAATAGAGAATCTGCAGAGGCTATTGAAAATTATATAGCTGAATTGAAAAAGGAATATCCGGGTATTAAAGATGATAGTAAATTATTCTTAAATCATGATGGTGAAGGATTAAGTCGTCAAGGTTTTTGGAAAATATTTAAAAAGCGTCAACAAGATTTAAAATTGTCAAAAGAATTAAATACTATGAATTTTAGAAATTCGTTGGCTATTCATTTACTAGAGGACAAAGTTCCGGCTGAAGAGGTTCAAGAATTATTGGGTTTAAAAAATATTAATAGTCTAAAATTGTATTTTGCAAGTTTAGAGGCAAATAAAGCGAAAAGAATGATGATGAATCATCCAAGAAAAATGATTAATTAAAGGAATGAATAGATGTATAATGTTAACTTAGAAGTTTTTCAAGGTCCTCTTGATTTACTGTTGCATTTAATAGAGAAAATGGAGATTGATATATACAATATCCCGATTGCAAAACTTACAGAGAGTTATTTGGAATATATTAATAACAATGATGAATTTTCTTTAGAAAATGCGGAAGAGTATATTGTTATGGCAGCAACTTTGCTTCATATAAAAAGTAAAAGTTTACTTCCTAAGTTTGAGAATGAGACGATAGAAGATGAGGAAGATTTAGTTCAACAGCTTCTTGATTATAAAAATTATAAAGAACTTAGTGAAAAGCTTGATAATCTTCAAAAAATAAGAGCACAATTTCTCGATAAAGAAAGTGTTAATATTGATGTAGAGGCTAGCGTTGAAATGATGAGAATGCCTTCTTCGAAATTATTAAGGGCTATGGAGAATATTCTTAGATCTTTTGATGAGGCTGAAAATGAAGTATCATTAGTAAGTTATCGAAGAGAGGTATCATTTGAACAAGTAAAAGAAGACCTAGTTAATAAGTTAAAACATAAGAATAATATATCGTTTATAGACCTTATTAAATCTTATTCACATAAAAATGAGATTGTATTAGTATTTATGGGGATACTGGCGATGATTAAAGATCAGGAATTGCTATGTGTTGACAAAGATAGTGAAATCATTTTAGAATATAAAGCGAAGGAAAATTAATATGTTGTTAGATGAAATAAAAAAAATAATTGAGGCCTTGCTTTTTATGAAAGGTGAAGAGGGGCTTAATGTTGAATATTTCTCTACTTTCATGGAAGTAGAAAATCATGAAGCTGAAAACATGTTAAATGTATTTTGTGATGAATATAATAAAGTAAATAATTCGTTAGTTATAAAAAAATTTGGTTCAACATATAAGATGCTATTAAGAGAAGAAATGGCAGAAGTAATAAAAAAAGCTGTTATTTCAAAAAATCTTGTTAAGTTGTCTAAAGCTTCTCTAGAGACTTTAGCAATTATAGCTTATAATCAACCGATAACAAAAGTTCAAATCGATAAGATAAGGGGTGTAAGTAGTGATTCTATATTACACTCTCTTGTTAGTAAAGAGCTTATTGTCTCTAATAGGACTTTAGATACTATTGGAAAACCAAAATTATATGAAACAACAGATATATTTTTAGATGTTTTTGGATTAGAGAGTTTGGAACAATTACCAAAATCAGAGATTGTTAGTAATGAAGAGATAAATAAATTTTTACAAAATTAGGAGGACGATATGGCAGAAAGATTGCAAAAATTGATAGCTGCATCAGGATATACATCAAGAAGAAAGGCTGAACAGTTGATTCTTGATGGGAAAGTTAGCGTAAATGGTGAAGTTGTAAATGAATTAGGAGTAAAAGCTGAACCAAGTGACATTATTATTGTTGAAGGTGTGCGTTTATTAAAGGAAAATAAGAGATATTATCTATTTTACAAACCGGAAAAAGTAATCACATCTATGTCTGATGAAAAAGATAGAACATGTGTAAAAGACTTTTTTGAAAGTGTTAATGAAAGAGTAGTACCAGTTGGTAGATTAGACTATGATACGTCTGGAGCACTTATTATGTCTAATGATGGAGAATTCATTAATTTAATAACGCACCCAAAGCATAAGATAAAGAAAACTTATGTTGCGAAAATTAACGGTAAACTTGAAGATAATCATTTAAGAATACTTCGTTCTGGTGTTAGAATTGACAATTATAAAACTGCCAAAGCAGAAGTTAATATTGTAAAAAACAAAAACAAGAGTGGTAATACTTTAGTTAGATTAACGATTCATGAAGGGAAAAATCGACAAGTAAGAAGAATGTTTGAAGCATTAGGTTATGAAGTTATGAAACTGAAACGTGAATCTATCGAAGATTTAACTTTAGAAGGATTAAAAAAAGGTGAATATAGAGCTCTTACTATTCATGAAGTGAAAAGACTTATTAATAAAGCTAAGAATGGTGAGAAGTAGTAAATAATTAGGAAGTGATGGATAGTGGCAGAAAGAGTATTAATAATAGATGATGAAGAAAGAATAAGAAAATTATTAATTATGTATCTTGAAAAAGAAGGATATATTGTCGATGAAGCAAGTAATGGACACGATGGTTTAGAGAGATTGAGATATATGGATTATTCATGCGTTCTATTAGATGTGCAATTACCGATGTTGAACGGTAAGTCGATTTTATCGGAGCTTAGAAAAACTAAAGCTACGCCCGTAATAATTATGTCTGCTCAAGCGGACGAACAAAGTAGGGTTGAAGGGTTTGAATTAGGTGCAGATGATTATGTTATAAAACCTTTTAGCCCAAGAGAACTTATGCTTAGAATTAATGCTATTCTTCAACGTACTAAGCGTAGTGTATTTTATACTCCGGAACTTTATGCGAAAGATGTTCTTGTTTTCCCTGGATTAATTATTGATGTAAACTCGCATAAAGTGATAGTTGATGATAGTGAGGTGTTATTAACACCGAAAGAATTCGATTTATTATTGTTTTTAGCGAAATCACCTGATAAGGCTTTTAAACGAAATGAGATTCTAAGAGCAGTATGGGATTATGATTTTTATTCTGATTTAAGAACAGTTGATACACATATTAAACGCGTCAGAAAAAAATTCGATAAAATTTCTCCAAAAGTAGCACAGATGATAGTGACTGTTTGGGGGATTGGTTATAAATTTGACACAACACAGAATAGTCTATAAAAGGAGAAAGTATGCTAGCATTTTATAGGAATATAGCAAGATTAACTAGAACTGCAAGTAGATTAGCAGGAAAAAAGGGTACAGATTTACCTGGTAAGGTACTAAGGAAAGTAAATGATAACGTTCTAACTAAATTAGCTAGTAATTTTGATGAAATTGTTTTTGTTACAGGTACTAATGGAAAAACAACAACATCAAATCTTATCGGTCACACATTAAAGTGTGCGGGTGAAAATTTTATTAATAATTTTGAAGGGGCAAATATGTTGGATGGTATTATTTCAACTTTTGCTATCCAAGGTAAAAATAATACAAAATTAGCTATAATTGAGATTGATGAAGGTTCTATTAAGAGAGTTATGAAATATATTACTCCAACAAAGTTTGTTATTAATAACTTTTTTAGAGACCAAATAGATCGTTTTGGTGAAATAGATACGTTGATTGCTACAATAGGGGAGCAACTTGAAGGTAAAAATATCCAATTAATCTTAAATAGTGATGATCCCTTTGTGACACGACTTTCAAAATATGGAGAGGATAATATTTATTTTGGTATAGCGAAAGAAGCATATGAGTTTTCAGACTTTGGAATATCTGAATCTAAATTTTGTCCGAACTGTGGTATGGAACTTATTTATGATCATATTCATTATAGTCAATTAGGATTTTATCATTGTTCTAAATGTGATTTTAAACACCAAGATACAAAATATGAGGTAACTAAAGCATCTGTTGAACCATTTATAAATATGGTTATTAATAATGGACTGAAATTAGAAACTAAGTTGGCTGGTGATTATAATATTTATAATTTACTTGCAGCATATTCTTTATTAAAGGAATTAGGTTTAGCGGAAGAGAAAATAAAAGCTGGTTTAGAAAGTTATAGTCCGATAAATGGGCGTATGCAAAGTATTAGTTTGCCTAGTGGTGGAACGGTATTATTAAATCTTGCTAAAAATCCAGCCGGATTAAATGCATCTTTAGCGATTGCTAATTCAATTAAGGATGAAATTAATTACTTATTAGTTTTAAATGATAATGGTGCTGATGGATTTGATATCTCATGGATATGGGATACAGATTTCAATATATTAGCAGGTCAAAATATTAAGAATATAGTTTGTTCTGGAAAAAGAGCAAAAGAATTAGCACTAAGGTTAAAATATAGTGAAGTCAATGCTAATGTTATAGTTTTTGAAAATATCTCAGAGGCTGTAGTTAAACTTAAAAGTTATAGTGAAAAATATGCAATAGCTATTCCCAACTATACAGCCTTAGTTGAAACTCAAAGAGAATTGGAGAAATAATTCTATGAATTTAAAATTATATCATTTTATGCCTGATAAATTAAATTTATATGGTGATATTGGAAATGTTATTGCATTGAAAAAACGCTGTGAATGGCGTGGAATCAATCTTGAAATTGAAAATATTACATCTACAGATGGTGTTAAATTAACTGATTGTGATATGTTTTTCATCGGTGGTGGATCTGATAGAGAACAGTGTATAGCTACTGAACAATTTAGTAAAATTAAACATGAATTTAAATCAGCTATTGAAGATGGTATTCCGGCACTTACAATTTGTGGTGGTTATCAATTTCTAGGAGAATATTATAAAACTGTTGATGGTGATAAATTACCTGGTTTAAACATATTAGATTTTTATACTGAGTCTAAAAAAGATGCACCGCGTCTTATTGGAAATATACTTGTTGAATCTGAAAAATTTGGGAATATTGTTGGCTTTGAAAATCATGGTGGAAGAACATATCATAACTATGAAACGCTAGGAAATGTAGTGGTTGGTTATGGTAATAACGATGAAGATAAGAAAGAAGGTATTCTTTATAACAATTTAATTGGAACTTATCTTCATGGACCAATTTTACCAAAAAATCCTAATGTAACAGATTATCTGATTAAAGCAGCGTTAGACAATAAATACGGAACATATGATTTTATTGAATTAAATAATGATATCGAATTAAATGCAAATAAACATATGGTTGAACTGTTAAAAAGAACTATAAAATAAATAAGAACGGGGCTGACTCGCCAAAATTGATTTCTTTGAAATCAGTTTTTTGAGTTTCCCCGTTCTTTATTTTAAAATTTTTGAATACACTCTTTAAATTTACTAATAAGTTCTGAAATTAGTTCTTTATCTAAGCATGAAAATGCGATTCTCACATGTTCATCATCCATTGAATAGACTCCGTATTTATATTCATTTAAAAATTTCAGTCTAAATTCATGAGCATTAATTGTTGTTGGTAATTTTATTGTAAAGAAATAACCAGAGTTAAATGGAAGTACTGTAACTAATGTAGCCAAATTTTCTTTAGAAATAGCTAATTTTAGTTCGTTGTATCTATCTTGAATAATACTATCGTTTTCTTCTTTTTCTAAAAGTGCCTGTTTATTTTCTAACAATCTAAGAGCTATTTGCTGTGATAAATTAGAAGGAGACGATGTCGTACTTCTTAAGAAACCTTGAGTTTTCTCTAATAATGTTTTTCTTAAAGTGTCGTCTTTTGTATAGTATGTGATAAAACCGATACGCAATCCCCAACTATAAAATTCTTTTGTTATACCATCTAGTTTTACAATTAAACAGTTTGAATTTTCAGCAAGTTTATATGTTACGCTTAAAGTAGGAGTTTTGTGATTGTCTTCGAAGAATAGTCCGAAGTAAGCATCATCAGAAACGATGATAAGCTGTTTACTAGGATGTTCTTTTGCGAAAATATTTATTACTTCAACCAATTTTGTTAACTCATCATCTGATGGCGTATACCCTGTGGGATTATTTGGGAAGTTTAATATTAATGAAATTTTATCCTCTTTTATTGAATAAAGAGCTGTTTTAAAGTTTTCGATACTAAAATTATTGTTTTCATCAAATTGATTATATTTATAGATGTTATTACCTAATTTAATAGTGTATATTTGCGCATAATTTTGCCAAAATAGATTAGGTAGAAGCAACGCATCTTTCTTTTCGCTAAATAAATTAGCTGCTATATCTATGCCTTGAGTAATACCAGTCGTTACCATAGGTAGAGAAAGATATTCTTTATTAATAGTAGGATTATCAGCTAATATCTTTTCTTTCCACAATTCTCTCATTTTAGGTAAACCTGGTGTAGGAGAATATGGTAAATATTCTGAATTACTAATTTCTGTTATTACTTTGTTTATTGATGGTAATGCCATTGCCTTTTTATTTGTTGTAGCAATACCAATTGTAGCGTTAATTGCTCCTGAAACTGCCGCTGTTTCTTTGGATTGTATTAAGACATCTTGAGGTAAAATAATATTTCCCCCTAATTTTGAAAAAAATGACATGTTATTCCTCCTATTTTGTGTATAGAATAATTATACCACTAAAAGACAATTACTTAAAGATAGAATATAGAATTTTAATGTTGCCTACAAACTAAGTGATTTAAATATTATAAATTGAATAAGATATAAAATTTTAAGATTTTTAGTTCTATGTAATTTTAATTTAATTATTAGTGCTAGATTGAGAAAATCTGGTATTGTAAATGTATTTATATTAAATAGTATATAATGGTCTTTGCTAGAAAATCGGGTGAAAATATGGTATAATAATTTGTATCTTTTTGGGCTTTATATAGATTTGATAATAAAAAGATAATAAGATATAAGATAAAGTTCAATATTGCGAGGTGTAATTATGGGTAAAAATAAAGATGAAGTAAGATGTTCATTTTGTGGGAAAAATACAGATGAAGTTTTTAAAATGATTGCAGGAAATGATGTATTCATATGTGATGAATGCGTTGATTTATGCTCTGATATTATAGATGAAGAAATTGAATATAGGGATGCTAAAAATAAACCGGTATTTAAGTTATTAGAACCTCAAAAAATTATGAAACATTTGAATGAGTATGTAATTAGCCAAGACAAAGCGAAAAAATCAGTAGCCGTAGCTGTTTACAATCATTATAAAAGAATTATTGCTAAAGAAAATTATGATATAGAATTGCAAAAAAGTAATATAGCGTTAATAGGGAGTACTGGATCTGGGAAAACATTAATAGCGCAAACTCTAGCAAAAATTCTAGATGTTCCATTTGCTATTTCTGATGCAACTACATTAACTGAAGCAGGTTATGTGGGTGAAGATGTTGAAAATATTTTACTTAGACTTATTCAAAGTGCTAATTATGATATAGAAAGAGCAGAACAAGGAATAATTTATATCGATGAAATTGATAAGATCGCTAAAAAAGGTGAGAATGTTTCAATTACTCGTGATGTTTCAGGTGAAGGAGTTCAGCAAGCACTTCTGAAAATTTTAGAGGGGACTGTAGCTAGTGTACCACCACAAGGAGGTAGAAAACATCCTGGTGAAGAAATGATAAAAATTAATACAAAGAATATACTATTTATCATTGGTGGAGCATTTTCTGGAATTGAGGAAATTATTAAACGTCGCCTTGGAGAAAAAGTTATTGGTTTTTCTAAGAGTGAAGAGCTGAATGATAATGAGGATATTATCTCTAAAGTTAAACATGAAGATTTAGTTAAGTTTGGTATGATTCCAGAATTTATCGGTCGTATTCCAGTTGTTTGTTATCTAGAAGAATTAGATGAGAAAGACTTAGTTAGGGTACTAACTGAGCCGAAAAATTCTGTAGTTAAACAATATGAGTACTTATTTAAATTAGATGGGGTTAAATTAGTATTTGAACAAGAAGCTTTAGAAGAAATAGCTAAAGAATCAATTAAAAGAAAAACAGGTGCACGTGGATTACGTTCTATTATTGAAGAATTATTATTGGATGTAATGTTTGAAATTCCTAGTAATAAAAATATTAAGACTTGTACAGTAACACGTGATAATGTAATTAATAAAACAAAACCAATATTAAAATAATTAGGTTAGAGAGGAGTTCGTTTTGACAAAATATTATTTATTAGAGAACAGAGATTTATTCTTTCCGTCTAATACTTATACAATAGATGTAACGGACAAAAAATTTTTAAAAACAATAAAAACTGTTAAAAAAGATAAGATTCCAGTTTTTGTAACTTATAAAAGAAAACCTATTGATAGTTATGATGATTCTTTTTCTGAAGAAGATGTATTTGATAGTAATGGCTTTAATGTTTTCTTTGGAACTTATGGACAGTTAACTATTGATAAAAAAAATAAAAAATATGAATATCAATGTTATGGCATCGCAGAGGTGAAAAGTGGAGTATACAATAATAATCATGTAGAACACTTAGATATTAATATAAGAGAAATAGTTGATAATGGATTTGATAAAACTGGATTATTAAATAGTATTAGAACTAATTTTCTTAATTATTTAAAAAGAGAAAACTTTGATATAGATTATTATAAAACTGATGATTTAGAGAAGTTTATAAATAAAAATATTAAGTTCTTCCCAATTGATAAAATGCTAAAACAACGAGTATTGTTTTTATTAGATTTAGAGAAAAAAGCAATTTTCTTGAATAGAAGTTTAGAAGCGTTTTTAGTTGGTAATAGTTATAAACGTGAAATAGATGAAAAAGTTCGCGCGAATATCGATACTCAACAGAAAGAATATTTCTTAAGAGAACAAATGAAAGTAGTGCAAGATGAATTGAAGCAAATTGCACCTGAAGATGATGATATTGAAAAAATTCGTCAGGCAATTAATGCTATTGAGTTATCAGAAGAAGATAAAGCGGTACTATTAAAAGAAGTTGATCGATTAGAAAAAACACCGGCGATGAGTCCAGAACACTCTATAATTAGAACTTACCTAGATACAGTAGTAGCTTTACCATGGAATAATCTTACTGCTGATGAGATTGATATAGAGAATGCAGAAAAAATTCTTAATGAAGATCACTATGGTTTAGAAAAAATTAAAGAGAGAATTTTGGAATTCTTAGCTGTAAAAAAATTAAGAGATGATATGAAGTCTCCAATATTATGTTTATCAGGTCCTCCGGGAGTTGGTAAGAGCTCATTAGCGAAGTCGATCGCTTCATCAATGGGAAGAAGCTTTGTTCGTATTTCTTTAGGTGGAGTACATGATGAAGCAGAGATTCGAGGACATAGAAGAACGTATCTAGGGGCTTTACCTGGAAAAATTATTCAATCTTTGAAAAAAATTAAGACTAAAAATCCTGTAATTCTTCTTGATGAGATTGATAAAATGGCTTCAGATATAAAAGGTGATCCAGCAGCAGCGATGCTTGAAGTTATTGATCCAGCGCAAAATAATGAGTTTGTTGATCATTACTTAGATATTCCATTTGACTTATCTAAAGTTTTATTTATTGCTACTGCGAATAATTTAAGTTTAATCCCTGCACCTCTTAGAGATAGAATGGAGGTTATTGAACTTGAGTCTTATACAATTAAAGAAAAAGAAAATATTGCGGCTAAATATTTAATTCCGCGTCAAATTAAAGAAAATGGACTTAAGAAAAATCAAATTACATTTAGTAAGCAAGCTATTAATAAAATAATTAATGGATACACTTATGAGGCTGGTGTTAGGAATTTAGAGCGTGTTTTTGGTTCGGTTTGTAGAAAAGTAGCTTTAAAAGTTCTTAAGGGTGAAGAAAAAATCAAGGTTGGAGTTAATAACCTTGAGGAATTTGCTGGTCCAGAAAAATATAGTGCTAAAGATAAAAATGTAAAACCTGAGATTGGATTAGTTAATGGTTTAGCTTATACTGTAGTAGGTGGAGATACATTAGAAACTGAAACGAGTATCTCAAAAGGTACAGGTAAAATTATCTTAACTGGTAAGTTAGGAGATGTAATGAAAGAATCAGCTCAAATGGCTATCTCTTTCTTACGCTCAAATGCTGAAAAGCTGAGAATTGAAGATATTAATTTTTCAGAAATTGATATTCATCTACATGTTCCAGAAGGTGCAGTTCCTAAAGACGGTCCTTCTGCGGGTATAACAATTACTACTTCAGTATATTCAGCTCTTACTAAAAAAGCAGTTGATAACAATATCGCTATGACTGGTGAAATGACGTTGCATGGGAAAGTTTTACCAATAGGCGGAGTTAAAGAAAAAATCTTAAGTTCAGAGAAAATGAATATTAATACTATAATTATTCCAACTAAGAATAAGAAAGATCTAATTGATATTCCAGAAGAAGTTCTTGAAAAATTAACTATTCATACAGTAGATAATATTCAAGAAGTGTTTAAAATAGTATTTGGAGAATAATAATGATAAAGTTAAATACACATAATGTCGATCTACTTATTAGTGCAGTATCAAGAAAACAATATCCAGAGCATGATAAACCTGAAGTTGCAATGTGTGGTCGATCTAATGTTGGTAAATCATCTTTTATTAATACAATATTAGAAAGAAAAAATTATGCACGTGTATCTTCAAAACCTGGTAAAACTCGCACATTGAATTTCTTTGATGTAGATGATAAAGTTGTTTTAGTGGACGTTCCAGGTTATGGTTATGCTAAGTTATCTAAACCAGAAAAAGAAAAACTGTACGATATGATTGTAGAATATTTCACTAATAGTGAAAATCTAGGTTTTGTCTTACACTTAATAGATAGTAGACATAAACCGTCTCAGGATGACATAGAAATGAATGAATTTCTTAATTATTATGAAATTCCATTTGTTATAGTCATGACAAAAATTGATAAAATATCTAAAAATGAACTTGCTAAAAATACAGGAATCATAAAGCGTGAATTAGACTTGACTAATAATATGGCGATTATTCCATTTTCTTCTGTTACGAAGATAGGAAAAGACCAGGTTCTAAAAGAAATAGCTAAAGTATTAGAAGATTAATAAAAAAATAGGAGTGTAGATTAAGAATAAAACAATGTACACTTCTATTTTTAATGTTAAAAAGGTGTTTTGCTTAATTACAGAGACAATTTTTTATAAATATTTTATCTTTACATGTTAAAGAAAACTTGTTATAATAAGGTTTAGGTGAGTCAACAAAAAAAGTTGACATTTTTCGCCGAAAACTATTGACATACATTTATTTTAATGTTAGAATAATATCTAGCTTAGAAAACTTAGCGTTATAGATTCAACTTTTTCATTAAAACACTTCATAAACACACACATAAAATTAATAAAAAGTTGAAACATAAGGAGTACAAACATGGCAGTAAAAATCCGTTTAAAAAGATTAGGTGCTAAAAAATCACCTTTCTACCGTATCGTTGTTGCTGATTCAAGATCTCCACGTGATGGACGTTCTATCGAAACTATCGGTACTTACAATGCTGTTAAAGAACCAGCAGAAGTTAAAATCGATGAAGAGTTAGCATTAAAATGGTTAGGTAATGGAGCTCAACCTTCTGACACAGTTAGAAGTTTATTATCTAAAGAAGGAATTATGAAAAAATTCCACGATTCAAAATTAAATAAATAAGATATTTAGCCCCTTAGTAAAATAAGGGGTTTTTCTTTGTTTGAAAGTGTGCTATAATAGTGGTAATTTTAAATAACAACCAACTACATGGCTGTAGAGAGGGGTTATAATATAAAAAAGGAGGAATATATATGGAATATTTATTAGAGATATTACCTAGTTTAATGAATGGTGCAGTTACAACATTAGAAGTATTTTTTCTTGTGTTAATTTTATCTATACCGTTAGGTATTTTTATTGCATTCATAATGCGTTTTAATATAAAATTATTAAATTATTTTATTAATATTTATATTTGGATTATGCGTGGAACACCATTATTACTACAGTTAATTTTTATTTATTATATACTACCATCGGTGGGAATACGTTTCGATAGATTACCTGCTGCTATAATTGCATTCACGTTAAACTACGCAGCTTATTTTGCTGAAATTTTTAGAGGTGGTATTGAATCTATACCAAAAGGACAATATGAAGCTGCCACAGTATTAAAATTCACACAGTTTCAGACGATTAGGTATGTTATCTTACCTCAAGTAATAAAAATTGTTTTACCGAGCGTATTTAACGAGATAATGAGTTTAGTTAAAGATACATCGCTAGTTTATGCCCTAGGTATTAGTGATTTAATTTTAGCTAGTAGAACGGCGGCTAATAGGGATGCTAGTTTATTACCTATGTTTGTAGCTGGAGCTATTTATCTAATCTTAATAGGTATAGTAACTATTGTGTCTAAACGAGTTGAAAAACGTTATAATTATGATAGGAGGTAACTTATGTTAGAATTAAAAAATATCAGTAAAAAATTTAAAGATCGACAAATATTATCAGATTTTAATTTAACAGTTGAAGAGAATAAGATTTTAGCAATAGTAGGACCTTCTGGTGGTGGTAAGACTACTTTATTAAGAATGTTAGCTGGATTAGAAAAGATAGATTCTGGTGAAATTATTTATAATGGTGATTCTCTCCCTATAGATGAATTAGAAAAAAGGAATTTGTTAGGATTCGTATTTCAAGATTTTCAGCTATTTCCACATTTGACAGTGCTAGAAAATTTAGTTTTATCACCGATAAAAACTATGAATATGCCTAAAGAAGTAGCGGATAAAAAAGCTATTGAGTTATTAGAAAAACTTGGTTTAGAAAAACAAGTTGCTAGTTATCCTATTTCATTATCTGGAGGGCAAAAACAACGTGTAGCGTTAGCTCGAGCTATGATGATTGAACCAAAAATTATAGGATATGATGAACCAACCAGTGCTTTAGATCCTGAACTTAGATTGGAAGTTGAAAAATTAATTCTGAAAAATAGAGAACTAGGTATTACTCAGATTGTCGTAACGCATGATTTACAATTTGCTGAAAATATAGCGGATAGTATTGTGAAAGTAGAACCAAAATAAGAGGTGATTAAATGAGAAAATTAAAATTCCTTATTACACTTATTATTACTGTTCTAATAGCTACTGGTTGCGCATCAGGAGGAAAAGAAAAACCAAGAAAAGATAACTGGAATGATTTTCAAACTTATAAGAAGGTTGTAATTGGTTTTGATAATACCTTTGTACCTATGGGGTTCCAAGATAAAAGTGGAAAAAATATTGGTTTTGATATAGACCTTGCGAATGCTGTATTTGAAAAATATGGAATTAAGGTAGAGTGGCAGGCTATTAACTGGGACTTAAAAGAAACTGAATTAAAAAATGGTAATATCGACTTGATTTGGAACGGTTATTCAAAAACTGAAGAAAGAGAAAGTGTTGTTCAATTTACTAAACAGTATATGGTTAATGAACAAGTTATTGTGGTAAAAAAATCAAAAAATATTAAATCAATATCTCAGTTAAAAGACAAGGTGCTAGGTGCTCAAAATGGTTCATCTGGATATGATACTTTTAATGAGAAACCAGAAGTGCTAAAAAATATTGTTAAAAACAATGATGCAACTCAATATGAGAGTTTTAATGAGGCTTTGATAGATTTAGAAAATGACCGAATAGATGCTTTATTGATTGACAGAGTTTATGCAAATTATTATTTAAAACAACAAAACAAACTTGATGATTATAGCATTCTAAATGCAGGATATGAGAGTGAAGCTTTTGCCGTAGGAGCAAGAAAAGCAGATATAACCCTTGTAAACAAAATCAATGAAGCTTTCTATGAACTATATAAAATAGGGAAATTCCAAGAAATTTCTAAAAAATGGTTTGGGGAAGATGTAGCAACAAAAGAAGTTAAAAGTAAATAAGTTTAAAGGAGGTAACTATCGATGAAAATTCGAAAAATAGGAGGCCTCCTTTTAAATTTAAATTACAACTGAATTTTAGAAACTTAAGTATAAAAGTTGTGATAGGTGTCAACAAAAAAAGTTTATAAATATTAGTAAAAGTACTTGATTTTTTCGTAATTATTATTTATAATAAATAGGTATGTGATTAACTCACTGAAAAATAACTCTGTTCGTATTAAAAGCGTTCAG
>NZ_CAUSAI010000031.1:0-19634 GCF_963529685.1 uncultured Gemella sp. | reverse complement strand
AATCAAATTTTACAAATAGCTCAAATAAAAAGAAACAATTATTCACATCTTCAAATACTGGAACTGTAAATGTAAAATTTTCAAATAAATAATTAATATCCCATCAAAAACTATTTTTGATGGGATATTAATTATTCTTGATTATTATTAACTCCGGTATTTTAATGGGTATTTGTAGTACCGATACCAGTTGTAGTATTTTGCAGTTCATTGCTGTTGTTAGTATTATTAGTTGTCTCATCTGGACGATTTTCGTTACTAACAGTTATATCATTTTTCAGATTTTTTGGTGTAAGTCGTTCAGGAAGATTTATTATTGTATCCTCTGGAGACATTATAGTAAGATTTGAAATTGGATAATTTTGTGCCGGACGTAAATTATTGATTTTATATTGTTTAAGACCAATAGATATATGACCTTGATAGTAGATGTTTAATAAATCTGTAGCCTTTGGTAAAGGTAAATCTAGATTATTTCTTAATGCAGAAGATGCATAAAGTAAAGACAGTGGTCTTGGATAGTAGTAGTAGACACCACCATAATAAATGTCATAACCTTCAATTCTATGAGATACGATTTCCATATCTTCATTAAGGAACATTTTAATTGCTGTAGAGATTTGAGTTGTTGATAAATTATGCTCTACATTATCTCCAGCTATGTTAATAATTTCATTGATTTTTGCTAAGGCATTTAAACTCTTAGCTTTATCAATAAGAGAATGAATAGCTTGAAGTTGACGTTGACCACGTTCGATATCACTATCGTAATATCTACTACGAGCAAAGGCAAGGGCTTGTTCACCATTTAAAGTATGCCACCCTTTTTTAAGTTTAACTGTATTTTCTTCGCCATTAGCATTTTGCTCATCCATATCGAAAGGAACGTATAAATCAATACCACCAAAGGCATCAACAGTTTGAACAAATGCTTTAAAGTTAATCATTACATAAAAGTTAATTGGAGTATTTAGCAGGTTTTCTACTGCATTAGTCGTTCCTTTGACATCATTATATGCATGTGCATGGGTAATTTTATCGTAGAAATAAGCACTATTATTATTTTCGTCATCTTTTTCTCTCATTAGACTAAGAGAATCACGAGGGATACTAACCATATCCATGCGTTTTTTATCTTTATTGATGGTCGCTAAAATCATAGAGTCTGTTCTACTATCCTCGCGTGTTTGTCCTTGTGCTTTACGATCATCATTCATATCAATACCTAAAATTAAAACTGAGAATTTTTTAAAGTTAGGATCAACTTCTTTTAGATAGTCTACATTTTTATAACCTTTTTTGGCAGAACTTGAGAAGTTATAGAATGTATAAGCAGCAAATGCTCCAGTTCCAACTAAGAATAATGCTAAAACTGTAAATAATATTTTTTTAAATCCTCTTTTTTTAGGAGGGCGTCCTCCTCTTTTATACGAGGGTGAACTAATTCTTTTTTGTCTAGATATTTTCTCTTCCATTTAATAACGACCCCTTTTTATATTTAACTTTAATATTATACTACATATTTACTTCTAACGCTATAATAATGCTAAAAAAACTTGGAATTTATTCTGGTGGTAGTGATAAATTAAAAGGAAATCTTTGAATTATTTTATTATTTGTATTACAATTAAAAAAGTAATTATAAAAATAGGAGTATATTATGCCAGAATTACCAGAGGTTGAAAATATAAAATTTGGATTAGAAGAAGTAGTGATAAATAAACAAATTTTAGATGTAAAATATTCAAATACTGTAAAAGAAAGCCATACACTAAATAAAATGGCAATTGTGAAGCAAGATATTTGTTGTTTTTCTGAAAGTGTAAAAGGGAAAACAATAGAAAAATTATCTCGTCGCGGAAAATATCTATATTTCACATTAAATGAGGGATATATAATTACACATTTTGGTATGACAGGAGCATTTTTTCTAGTTAAAGATATAGCAGAGATTACTAATAAAAATTATTTTAAACATCAACATGTAATTTTCGAATTATCAACAGGAGAAAAACTAGTTTACAGTGATATTAGAAGATTTGGAGAGCTTAGATATATTGAAGATATAACGAAGTTTAAACCTTTTATTAATCTTGCTCCAGAACCTTTTGATAAAAATTCTAAAAAATATTTTTTAGAAAAATTAGCCGAAAATAAATATAAAAATCAACCTATAAAAGCACTACTGCTAGAAGGAAATGTATTTTGTGGATGTGGTAACATTTATGATTGTGAAGTATTATATCGCCAAAAAATTCATCCATTAACAAAGGCGAGTGAACTCTCAAAAAAGAAAAAGGAGAGTTTATTTAAAGAATTAGTAGATATTTTAGAATTAGCAATAAAAGAGGGTGGATCTACAATCTCGGATTATGTTCATGCTGATGGAGGAGAAGGGAATATGCAAAATTTCCACCAAATATATGGGAAGAAAATCTGTCCTCTAGGTCATGATGTGGAGAATGTTACGATAAAAGGTCGTTCGAGTCATTTTTGTCCTATTTGTCAAAAAAATAAATAAAAAGGAGAATCAATGGAGAGCAGAATAGAATTTATAAAGAAATATATAAGTATAATTATTGGATCATTAATTTTTGCAGCAGGATTAGAATTTTTCTTAATTCCTAATAATATATTAGATGGTGGAGTAATTGGTGTTTCCATTATTGCTCGTCATTACTTAGGATTGCCACTTGGGATTTTCATTTTAATATTTAACATTCCATTTTTATATTTGGGATATAAGCAGATAGGTAGAGGGTTTTCGATAACTTCTATTTTTGGAATTATTATTTTATCTTTTGCAACATCTTATTTTCATAGTTTTCCTCCGCTAGTTACTGATCCATTCTTAGCGTGTATCTTCGGTGGTATCATACTTGGAATTGGGGTAGGGTTAGTTATTAGAAATGGTGGAACATTAGATGGTAGTGAGATGTTTTCAATTTATGCAACAAAAAAATTACCAATTTCTGTAGGAGAGATGGTTCTAGGGATAAATGTTGTGATTTTTATAGCTTCTGGATTTGTTTTCACATGGGAAGCGGCGCTATATTCTATGATAAGTTATTTCGTAGCTTCTAAAGTTATGGATATAGTTATTGAGGGACTAAACGATTCTAAATCTGTAATGGTTATTACAAGCAATTATCAAGTAATAAGTCAAGAAATTCAAGATAGATTGGGTCGTGGTGTGACTTTATTACATGGTGAAGGTGGTTATTCAGGACATGAAACGAAAATTATATTCTGTGTAATTACTCGTATTGAAGAATCAAAACTAAAAAAAATAGTCTTTAGAAATGACAAGAATGCCTTTCTATCGATTGGAACAGTTAGTGAAGTAAGTGGAGCTAACTTTAAGAAAAAAGATATACATTAATAAATTTTCCTTTGCAGAGTTTTTCCGCAAAGGATTTTTTGTGATATAATGAGTATAAAGAGGTGGGAGTTATGGAAGAATTATATAATTACCTTATTAAGAGTGAGAAGATTTATTTGTTAGAAAGAAGAAAAACAGTGAAATGGTGGCATATATTATTAGACCTTGTAGGTCTTCTATATTTTGCTGGAGCATATGGAGAAGATAAGACTTATGATTGCTATTTAGTCAAGTTTGAAAAACATTGGGAAATAATAGTGTGTAAAAAAGGAATAGCACTAGAAAAAATTAAGCTTAAAGACAAATTTGAATTAAAAAAGAAATTTTTTTGTGGAGGCTATAAGTATACAGTTTACCACGAAATTACGCATGAACTATACAACTATTTGAAATATTCATGCTAGCAAGAGAAAAATTTGTTTAAATATGTTATAATAGACTGATGAATTATTTAAAGGATAATAAAATGAAAATCAAAGAAATTATAGTAGTAGAAGGCAGAGATGATACCAATAGGGTTAAAGAAGCGCTCGATTGTGATACTTTTGAAACTAATGGTTCTGCTCTTACTAAGAAAAAAATAGAACGTTTAATCTTTCTAGAGAAAACAAGAGGACTAATAGTTCTAACAGATCCTGATTATGCGGGAAAGAGAATTAGAAGTATTATAGAAAAAAATATCCCGACGGCAAAACATGCTTATATTTCTAATAAAAAGGCCGTAGATAGCAAAGGGAAGATTGGGATAGAAGCTGCGAGTAAAGAAGATATTATTGCGGCTATAAAAAATCATTATACACCGATGGATGTGGTGAAAAATGATATAAGTAATGAAATATTGATAGAGTTAGGATTAGTGGGAGGAGCTACTTCAAAAGTTCTAAGAGAAGAACTTTGTGAAAGATTAAATATAGGCTATACTAATGCTAAACAACTACTAAATAAACTAAATATGTATAACATTTCTAAAGAACGATTATTAGAAGAAATGGAAAAAATGAGTAAAGGAATAAAATAATGATAGGAACACCTAAGAAAACTTTTGAAATACTAAAAAAACACGGTTTTACATTTAAAAAGAGTTTAGGACAGAACTTTTTAATAGATGCAAATATCTTAAATAGAATCGTTGATGGAGCTGGAGTAAATGAAAATGTAGGAGTAATAGAAATTGGACCAGGAATCGGTTCTCTTACAGAAGCGTTAGCCAAAAAAGCTAAAAAAGTAATTTCATTTGAAATTGATGGTAGACTTTTACCGATTCTATCGGAGACACTTGCTGATTATCCTAATGTTGAGATTATTAATAATGACATCTTAAAAGTTGATGTTGATAAAATAATCGCTGAGAAGATGTCGGATTGTGAAAAAATTATGGTAGTAGCAAACTTACCATACTACATTACAACTCCAATTTTAACTCATTTAATCGAAAATACTGAGAAAATTGATGGTTATGTAGTTATGATGCAAAAAGAAGTTGCTAACAGATTAAATGCTAAGGTAGGAACAAAAGATTATAACTCACTAACAATTTTATTAAATTATTATACAGATGTCGAGTATCTATTTACTGTACCCAAAAAAGTATTTGTACCAGCACCGAATGTTGAAAGTGCAGTTGTGAAAATTATGACAAAAGAAAGTCGCGAATTTGAAACTGATGCTAAATTCTTTAAATTTGTTCGTTCATGTTTTGTTCAACGAAGAAAAACTTTACTTAACAACTTAATTTCAAGTTATGGTAAAGACAAAAAGCAAGATTTGCAAAATGCTTGTGTAGATAGTGAAATAGAACCAGCTAGACGAAGTGAAACTTTGAGTTTAGCAGAATTCTACAATCTATATAATAATTTAACAAATAACAGTTTAATCTAAAGGATGAAGATATGAAAGAACTAGAGACTATAATAACAGAATTCAGGAAAAAAAGAGGATGGGAAAAGTACGATACTTTAGAAAGATTTTCTAAAAGTATATCGATAGAAGCGGCAGAGTTATTAGAACATTTCCAGTGGGATGAAAAAGGAGATAATATTCAAGAAATAAAAGATGAACTAGCAGATGTTCTAATCTATTCTTTAGCAATGTGTTATCATCTTAATGAAGATCCTAAAAAGATTATAGAAGATAAATTAATAGATGTTGCAAGACGTTATCCAGAAAAATAAAATAAAAAGAGGAATGATAATGTATCACTCCTCTTTTATTATTAATGATGATTATTAAATACATAAGAGGGAGTGACTAAAAAATCGTGATTTCTTTCTGAGAAATCGATCAAGTCACTCCCTTATTTAAAAGTTTTTAATATTACTATCGATTAGTTTTAGTTTTTAACACAGGTACCTCTTTACCTTTGTAAAACATTGCGTAAAGAACTGTTACACCGATTGTGATTACTGCACAAAGGATATAAATTCCTCTGTATGATAGAATTCCATGAACTGTACCTAAAGCATAAGGACCAAATCCAAGTCCAAGGTCTAATCCGATGAAGTAAGTAGAAAGTGCAATCCCTACCTTAGTAGAATCCACAAGTTTTAAACAAACGGCTTGACCGTTTGACATGAAAGTTCCGTAACCTAATCCGATTAATGCACCTGAGAATAATAACATAAAGCTACCATTTGTAAAACTTAACATTAATAGTCCTAAAGTTAAAAATACAAAACTTGGGTACATAACTGCATTTTCACCACGAGCATCGAATACGCGTCCTGCAAATGGACGAGTAGCAGTAATGATAAGAGCATAAACTACAAAGAAGAATGCTCCAGCTGTTGATAGATTCAAACTATCAGCGTAAATAGATAAGAATCCTAACACGCTAGAGTAAGCTAAACCGATTAAAAACGCTACTGCTGAGATAAATAATACTCTATATTCGATAAATGTATTTAATGCCCAACTGTTTAATAATTTTTTTTGTTTTTCATCTAATTCAATATTTTGAACTGGGAATAAGAAACAAGCAATTGCAACTGCAACAGATAATACGATTGCTAGAATGATAACAGCATTGAATCCTGTAATAGGAAGTAGTAACATACCGATAAATGGACCGATTGCTGCTGCCAAACTTGTACTTAATCCGTAGTAATTAATTCCTTCACCATTACGAGTTTTAGGAATATAAGCTGTAACAATAGCATTAGCTGCAGTAGAAATAGTTCCGTATGCAAAACCATTTAAGAAACGAACCGTGTCTAAAATAATAATGTTAGATGATATTAGGTAAGCTGCAGTTGTTATTAAATAGATTAAAGCTCCAAAACGTAAAACTTCTTTACGACCAACAATTTCCAATTTCTTACCAATATAAAGACGAGCGACAAGTGTTCCGATAATATAAATACCTGCGGCAAATCCTGCCTGAGCAGCAGTAGCTCCTAATTGAGATGTTGCATATTTTGCTGTAATAACTACAAAACAATAATAAATTAAAAATACAATAAAGTTAATTGTAGTTATTGTTATAAATCCTTTATTAAATAATTTTTCTTTTTCTATAGCTATCTTGCTATCCATAAAAATTCTCCTAACTTCATTTTAAGTAACATATATCTATCATACTCCTATAAAAATAGATTTTCAAGTGAAAATTTTCACGAAAATGATATATTTTCAATTTTATTTTCATAAGAAGTTCGATATTTTATAAAATATAATTCACCTATATACAGCAGTGAAATCAATGGATCAACTACTGTACTATTATAAAAATCTCTATATTTCAATTATGAAAACGACTTATTTTCATTGTTTTCATAATAAGCTATGTTTGCATAGGATAATTTATAGTACAGAAAAAATTGATAAAATGGGATTAATATATTTTTAATATTTTTTTAAAATAATTACTTTGAGGTAGTGATAGTGAGTTTCAATAAAAGTAATAAACTAAATTTTATTTAATATAGATAGAAATTATATGGAATTGTCAGAATTTTTATATATTTTTTTAAAAAATATATTGACAATAAAAAAAGCTGTTGATATAATGTAATTAAGAATTAAAAGCAAAGGAGAAAAGAAATTTATGAGACTGTATCAAGTAGAAACGCTACAATTAAATATTCGTTGGCAAAGCCACTAGATACTGAGTCGATCTTGTTTCTTTTTAACATAGATACGGCTCTCAGACGAGAAGTAAGTATCTATGTGGATTATTTGTGATGAAAAAATCGAGACCACATAGAAATATCTAGGTGGGCTTTTTATATTTATAAACCTAAAATTATAGGGACCACTAGATATAATACTAGTGGTCTTTTTATATAGATACGCTTCTAAAATTTTTATTACAAAAAATATTATTAGATTTAAAGGAGATTATTAAAATGAAAACAAATAAAATTTTCGTAGCATTTATATTATTATTAGTTTGTGTATTAGGTTATGGTTTTTTCTCTAGTAAAAAAGGTGAGGAAACTAAAAAAGTAGAAAACAAAGAAGTAAAAGTAGGGGTGCTTCAATTACTTAGTCACCCAGCTTTAGATCAGATATATAAAGGTTTAGAAGATGGTCTTAAAAAAGAAGGATATGAAGTAGGTAAAAACTTAAAAATTGATCTTCAAAATGCTCAAGGTGATCAAAGTAATTTAGCAAGTATGGGTCAAAAATTAGTTACAGATAATAATGATATTCTAGTAGGTATTACAACACCGGCTACTTTATCATTGTCAAATGCAACAAAAGATAAACCAATTATTATGGGTGGTATTACGTACCCAGTTGAAGCAGGATTAATTAAAGCTGAAAATAAACCAGGAAATAATATTACTGGTGTTAGTGATAGAACTCCAATTAAACAACAACTTGAAATCATGAAAAAAGTATTACCTAACATGAAAAAAGTTGGAATTCTTTACACAGCTAGTGAGGATAACTCTGTAAAACAAGCTCAAGAGGCTGAAAAGTTAGTTAAAGAATTAGGACTAGAAGTAAAAGTTTCAACAGTAGCAAATACAAATGATATTCAACAAGTAACAGAGAGTCTTGCTTCTCAAACAGATGCAATCTTCATACCAATCGATAACACAATTGCTAGCGCAATGGCAACAGTTGTAAAAGTTACTGATGCTAAGAAAATTCCAGTATTCCCATCTGCAGATACAATGGTAGCTGATGGAGGATTATTAGGATTAGGTGTTGATCAATATCAAATCGGTGTTGAAACTGCGAAAGTTGTTGCTAAAGTATTAAAAGGTGCTGATACTAAAGATATGCCAATCGTTCTTGCTAATGAAGGTGTAATTTACCTAAATGAAGCAAAAGCAAAACAATTAGGAATTGAAATTCCAAAAGAGATTAAAGATAAAGCAAAAGTAGTAGATAAAAAATAGATTTATTGGTATTATATTTTTGTAGAGTTTGGAAAATAAAAAAAGAAGGGGAGAGGACTCAAAAATTAAATAATTATTATTTTGATTTTGAGCTTCTCCCGTCAATAAAAAATTAGAACTGCTTGAAAATAGAAAAAGAGGTGCGAAATGGATTTAATTATTTCAGCGATTTCTCAAGGAATGCTTTGGGGGATATTATCGCTTGGATTGTTTATAAGTTTTAGGGTGTTGAATATTGCGGATATGACAACAGAAGGTGCATATCCTTTAGGAGCTGCTGTATGTGTTATTTGTATACATAATGGTATTAATCCAATAGTTGCTACATTGATTTCGATTGTAGCTGGTATGTTAGCGGGTCTTGTGACAGGATTTTTAATAACTGTTTGTAAAATCCCAAGTTTACTAGCAGGAATCTTAACGATGACGGCATTATTATCGGTGAATCTTAGAATTATGGGAAGACCGAATTTAAGTTTAATCAATAAAGATACAATCTTCAGTAAAATTCAAGGATTAAATTTACCAACTCATTATGATACTGTATTTGTTGGGATTATTCTTTCTGGATTAATTATTTTAGCGATGTCTTTATTTTTCTCAACAGAATTGGGTCAGAGTTTAATTGCAACAGGAGATAATGAGAAAATGGCAACAGCGTTAGGTATTTCTACAAAAACAATGACGATTTTAGGATTGATGCTTGCCAATGGAATTATTTCTTTAGCTGGTGCGATTTTAGCACAAAACAATGGTTATTCTGATGTTAATAGTGGTATTGGGGTAATAGTAGTAGCTTTAGCAGCAATCATTATAGGAGAAGTAATCTTCAAAGATGTTACTTTTACAACAAGATTAGCGTGTGTAATTTTTGGAGCTATAATATATAGGCTACTTTTAGTAGGAGTATTGAAGCTAAATATTATCGGGGCTAATGATTTTAAATTAGTATCAGCATTAGTAATAGCTTTATTCTTAACGCTACCTCAATTAAAATTGAAAACTAAGAGAAAGGATGTATAAACCATGTCATTTATAAAAATTAATAAAATAGATAAAACGTTCTTTCCAGGTACGATTAGAGAACAACATGCATTAAAAAATGTTAGTCTTGAAATTAAAGATGGAGACTTTATTACTATTCTTGGAGGAAATGGAGCAGGGAAATCAACTTTTCTTAATGCACTAGCAGGTTCGTTTTCACTAGATGGTGGAGAAATTTTAATCGAGGGAAAAGATGTAAGTAATATAGTAGAACATAAAAGAGCAGGATTTATCAGTAGGGTGTTTCAAAATCCATTAGATGGAACGGCGCCTCGTATGACAGTTGCGCAAAATATGTCTTTAGCTCTACGACGTGGTAAAGTTAGAGGTTTTAAACCGGGGACTACTAAAGAAGATAGAAAACTTTTTAGAGAATTACTAGCAACTTTAGACTTAGGACTTGAAGATAGATTAGATAGTGAGATGGGGTTATTGTCTGGAGGTCAACGTCAAGCTATTGCACTTTTAATGGCTACTATGACAACACCTAAACTTTTACTTCTTGATGAACACACGGCAGCGTTAGATCCTAAAACACAGAAGAAAATAATGGAACTTACTCGCCAAAAAATAGAAGAGAAAAACTTAACTGCATTAATGATAACGCATAATATTCAAGATGCGGTGAAATATGGGAATAGGATAATAGTTCTACATCGTGGTGAATTGGTTCGTGATATCAGCAAAGAAGAAAAAGAAAAATTAGATGCAAAAGCATTATATGAACTACTTTATAATTTAGAAGAAAATGAATAAAAGTCTGGGAGTGACTCGACAAAATCGTGATTTCGAAGAAACAAGAGATTTTGTCGGGTCACTCCATCAGTTTTTTATAGTTAAAAGAAAAGTGTACTATTTACGATTATTAAAGACATAATATCCAACTAATATAGCAATTGTTAAGTATAGGTTAATATTTGGATTAGCGATATAGAATAACATTGCTTTATAAGATAAGCGCATAAATAATCCCTGGATAATAGAAGGGGAAAAAAGTAAAATCAAGAATATAGAGTTATCCATTTTTCTTGCTAATAAAATAATAAACAATAATATAAGAAGAAGTAGGATAATGGCTATATATTTATTTATCACTACATTAAATACAATCGGGAATTGAATAGGGTTAAAAAATATTAATAACGCTATTAACAATACAAAAATTGTAATTATCCCACTTTTTGTTCTCTCATTAAGATTACTTTTATTTGTATACATAAAAATATAACTCAAGTAAGAAGCGCCAAATATTAGAATTCCAATAGAGGCGGCTTCTAGTAGATTTAATGCCATAAATGGATTTGCTATTATAGGAGCAAGGTAAAATAGTACATATATACCAGTTGCTATAATTAAATTACGTTTTAAAATTGTCATATTATCTCCTTACTATTTCAATAATGCCGTTAAAAAATAACCTAAAAAAGAAAATGCTATTATTACAAGTATTAGCACCAGTGCGCTAGAATTAAAAATAAAAAATAGCGGTAGTGCTAAAAAAATACTGAATACAGGCGTCAATATAGTTCTTTCAATAAAATAAGAAATCAGCACAGTTATTGCAAATGAAAAGAATCCATAAGCTAAGATTAAAATGAAACCAGCCTTACCACTTTCTCCATTATAAAACTTTAAAAAAGATAAGGGAATAACATAGTAAAAAATACTAGTTAATAAAAATACCCCTAAAAAATTTTTTCTGTTCATGTTAGTATCTCCAAATATTGTTTTTATTATTGTAATATTTTCTAAGAATGAAGTCTAGTAATATAGTAAAATTAATAAAAAAATATTTTCTTGAATGGAGTAAAATATTTTCGGATATCTCTTGTTAAAATGAAATAATTAGAGTAAAATAAATATAATAACATTACAAAGGAGAACTATAATTATGTCAAAAGTTCATGTATTTGATCATCCATTGATCCAACACAAATTATCTTTTATAAGAGATAAAAGAACGGGTTCTAAAGACTTTAGACAACTTACTAATGAAGTAGGATCTTTAATGGCTTATGAAATCACTCGTGATCTTCCACTAGAAGATGTAGAAGTAGAAACACCAATCCAAACAACTACTTGTAAACGTCTTTCTGGTAAAAAGGTAGTTTTTGTTCCGATTTTACGTGCAGGCTTAGGAATGGTGGATGGTTTAATGAATTTAATTCCATCAGCAAGAGTAGGACACGTAGGATTATATCGTGATCCAGAAACTCTTCAACCACATGAGTATTTTGTTAAAATACCAGGTAATCCAGAAGAACGTCATTTCATCGTTGTTGATCCAATGTTAGCAACTGGAGGTTCTGCCATTGCTGCAATAAATTCATTAAAACAACGTGGAGTTACGGATATTAAATTTATGTGTCTTATAGCTGCACCAGAAGGTGTAGAAGCATTACATAGCGCACATCCAGATGTAGATATCTTTATCGCAGGATTAGATGAGAAATTAAATGATCACGGATATATTGTACCGGGATTAGGAGATGCTGGGGACAGAATTTTCGGAACAAAATAATGATTAATTAAATTATTTCAATCAATTTATATAAATTTTAAGAAATTGCTAGTAAATATAGTAAAATCATATTATAATATTTATTAAGTATTTCTAATTAATATTACAATAGATTTAGAAATATAAAAGATACTTTAAGAAAAGAGGTGAGGGGAATATATGGAAACACACACATATCTTATTACCAAATTGTTTGGCTATGATATTACGGTTAATATTCCTAGTGTAATCACAACTTTAATAACGGTGTTGCTTACCTTTATTATAGTGGTATTTCTAACTAGTAGAATAAAACTAAGACCAGATAGTAAACGTCAGAATGCAGCTGAATTACTTGCGTATTTCGTTAGTGATAACGTAATAAAAGGAAATGTTAGTTGGAGAAAATATGGTAAAGGATTATGGGCGACAGCGTTAACACTTATTTCACTTATTGCTGTGGCAAATACGATCGGAGTACTAATAGAAGTTAGTTATGATGGAGTAATTTATGTGAACTCTATAACGGCCGATCCAACATTTACTTTCTCTCTTGCATTATTGGTTATTGTCTTTACTCATTATGCAGGGATTAAGTATAAGGGTACTAAGCATTACTTTGGTACTTATACTTCTTCAGGTATAGGTATTACACCTTTTAAAGTTATTGAAGAGTTCACGAACTTATTAACGCTTTCAATGCGTTTATTCGGTAACATTTATGCAGGGGAAGTATTATTAGCACTTTTAGCGACACTTACAACAGCAGGTGTCTTCGGTGCAATCGCCGGTATTACAGGTTTAGTAGTATGGAAAGGATTCTCGCTATTTATAGGGTTTATCCAAGCGTACATCTTTACGGTATTATCATTTATTTATTTATCACATAAAATTAGTGATGAACACTAATATAAATAAAAGAAACGCACTTATTTGTGCAAAAAATTAATAATTAATAAAATTCATTTATTATCCAAGGAGGAAAATATAATTATGGTAGAATTAATTGGAGCAGGATTAGCAGCAGGATTAGCAGCAGTTGGTGCTGGTATCGGTAACGGATTTTTATTCGGTAAATTTATAGAAGGTGTATCTCGCCAACCAGAATTAGAGTCAAGATTAAAATCAAATGCTTTCGTATTATTCGCACTTGTTGAAGCAGTACCTATCTTAGCTATCGTTATTTCATTCGTTATCTTAGCTAAATAATTTAGTATAATACTGTAAACAAAAGAACTATGAAGAATAGGAGCATTTAGTAAATGGAAAATTTAGTATTTTTAGCTACTGAACACTCTTCTCATCAAGGTTTTAATCTAGGAAATATGGCTATTAACATTGTAGCTGTATTAATCTTATTAGTATTACTGAAAAAATTTGCTTGGGACAAACTTATTGATATGTTAGATGAGCGTCAAAAATTAGTTGAAGGTCAACTTGATGATGCCGCTAAAAATCAAAAAGAAGCACTGATTTTACTTGAAGAAAATCAGGAAAAATTAAGAAATGCGCAACAAGAAATCAAAGTTATGATGGAAGATGCTCGTGAACAATCTAAGGTTGAAAAACAAGCTATTCTTGAAGAAGCGCGTAAACAAGCAGAACAATTAAAAGTAAATGCTCAAAGAGATATTGAGGATGAGAAGAAAAGAGCACTTGAAGAAATCAACAAACAAATTGCTGAACTATCAGTGCTTGTAGCTTCGAAAATTTTAGAAAAAGAATTAGATGACTCAACACAAAGTGAATATGTTGATAAAGTCATTAAAGAGGTAGGGGTGAAATAATGAGTAAGTCAGTATTAGCTAATAAAATTGGATATTCATTATTTGAAGTTGCAAAAGAAAACAACTCTTTAGAACAAGTTTCTTGTGAGTTAAATGAAGTTGCAAAAGTCGTTAATGAATCTTCAGATTTTGTTACATTGATGAACAACCCTAATATAGAAAAAATTAAAAAAATTAATTTGATTGATGCTTCATTTACAGGTGTTAATAAATATGTTGTAAATGTAGTGAAAATCTTAGCAGGTAATCTGCAAATCTCATTAATAAATTTTGTTTTAGAGCAATTTACAGAATTGTTTAATAAACATTCAAATAGCGTTGTTGTGAAAGTTGAATCAGCTTCGCCACTAACTGACGTGCAGTTAGAAAATCTAAAAGAAAAACTTAAAAATGAGTTACAACTAGAAAAAGTAGAACTTAATAATTTTGTAGATGAAAGTCTTCTTGGTGGATTGAAACTTACTTATAATAATAAAGTAGTTGATGCTAGTATTAAGGCAAAATTAAATGCTATAAAATCAAAAATTTCTACAATCTAGAAGAAGTTGAAACAAGGAGGGACATAAATGGCTATTAAAGCTGAAGAAATTAGTTCATTACTAAAATCACAAATAGAAAATTATCAGTTTGAAGTTAAGTCAACAGATGTCGGTACAGTTATAGAAGTAGGGGACGGTATTGCTCGTGTATACGGTCTTAATGAAATAATGAGTGGTGAGCTAGTTGAGTTCACTAAAACAGGGGTTATGGGTCTTGCTCAAAACCTTGAAGACACAAATGTTGGTATAGTAATCTTAGGTCCAACAACTGATATTAAAGAAGGAGACGAAGTTCGTCGTACTGGTCGTGTTATGGACGTACCTGTTGGTGAAGAACTTATCGGACGTGTAGTAGATCCACTAGGACAACCAGTTGATGGTCGTGGACCAGTAAACACTACAAAACGTCGTCCAATTGAATCTCCAGCTGTTGGGGTTATGGGACGTAAATCAGTATCAGTTCCATTCCAAACAGGTATCAAAGCAATTGATGCATTAGTACCAATCGGACGTGGACAACGTGAGCTTATTATCGGAGATAGACAAACAGGTAAAACTGCAGTAGCTATCGACTCAATTTTAGCTCAAAAAGGACAAAATGTTATTTGTATCTATGTTGCTATCGGGCAAAAAGAATCTACAGTACGTAGTGTTGTAGAAACTCTTAAAGAACATGGAGCATTAGATTACACTATCGTAGTAACTGCGTCAGCATCTCAACCAGCACCACTTCTATACATTGCACCTTATGCAGGGGTTGCTATGGCAGAAGAGTTCATGTTTAATGGTAAAGATGTAGTAATCGTGTATGATGACTTATCAAAACAAGCGGCAGCTTACCGTGAGTTATCACTACTATTAAAACGACCACCAGGTCGTGAAGCATATCCAGGGGATGTATTCTACTTACACTCACGTCTTCTTGAACGTGCAGCTCGTGTAAATGAAGATTTTGGTGGAGGAAGTATCACTGCGCTACCATTCGTAGAAACGCAAGCGGGTGACATTTCTGCATATATTCCAACAAACGTAATTTCAATTACAGATGGACAAATCTTCTTACAATCAGATTTATTCTTCTCAGGAATAAGACCAGCAATTAACGCCGGACTTTCAGTATCTAGGGTAGGTGGATCTGCACAAATTAAAGCAATGAAAAAAGTATCAGGAACACTACGTCTTGACTTAGCATCTTACCGTGAGTTAGAAAGCTTTGCTCAATTCGGTTCTGACCTAGATCCAGCGACTCGTGAAAAACTAGAACGTGGTAAACGTACAGTTGAAGTTCTAAAACAAGACTTACACAAACCAATTCCAGTAGAAAAACAAGTTATGATTCTTTATGCTTTAACACATGGTTTCTTAGATGATGTTGAAGTTAAAGATATTCACAGATTTGAACAAGAATTATATGCATACTTAGATGCACATGAAACTGAAGCAGTTAAGCATATAGTTGAAACAAAAGACTTACCAGCGACAGAAGTTATGGATGAAGTAATAGCTGCATTCAAAAAAACTTTTGCCTAAGATGATAAGTAGTAGAGTAAAGGTGGTGAACTAATTGGCGTCACTAAGAGATATAAAAAACAAAATCAATTCTACGAAAAAAACTAGTCATATTACAAAAGCAATGGAGATGGTTTCAACATCTAAGCTACTAAAAGCACAGTCAAACGCGCAAAGATTTAATCCTTACATGCAAAAAATGCAAGAAGTAATGGGGACAATCTTTGGAAAAGGTGCTAATATTAAGCATCCAATGCTAGAAAAAAGAGAAGCTAAGAAAACTCTTTATGTTGTAATTACTAGTGATAGTGGTTTATGCGGAGGATTCAACTCAAACGTTATTAGAAATTTTGTTAACACTGTTAAGGAAAGACATAATAATGAAGGGTATGGTATCGTAGCTATAGGAAACTATGGTGCAGAATTCTTTAGAAAAAATGGCTATAATGTAGTTGATAGTTACAGAGATATACCAGATGAGCCAAGTTTCACTCAGGTTAAAGAAATTACTAATAAAGTGGTAGGTTACTTTATTGACAAAGAATATGATGAAATCTACTTACACTATAATCACTTTGTTAGCATGATTCAACAGGTTGTAACTGAAAGTAAAGTTCTACCTATTGAAAATACAGATCAATTTACAAATTCTAACGACCAGATTAACGGTGCATATGAATTTGAACCTGGTGAGGCAGCAGTACTAGATGTAATACTACCGCAATATGCTGAAAGTATGATTTATGGAAGTATATTAGATAGTAAAGCTAGTGAACATTCTGCAAGAAAAACAGCAATGAAAAATTCAACTGATAATGCAGGAAATATTATTGATACACTTACGATTAAATATAATCGTGCAAGACAAGCTGCAATTACTCAAGAAATCACAGAGATTGTAAGTGGAGCAGCAGCAACAAAATAGTAATGAGAAAGGAGAAGCTATTAAGTTAGCATACAACATATGAATAAAGGTTATATTCTCCAAGTTATGGGACCTGTAGTAGATGTTAAATTCGAATCAGGGCATATGCCAAATCTATTAAACGCTTTAGAAGTTTACATAGAAAAAGGCGATGGAAAAAAAGAAAAATTAATTCTTGAAGTTTCTCTAGAAGTCGGAGACAACGTAGTTAGAACAATTGCGATGTCATCTACAGACGGATTAAATAGGGGAGCAGAGGTAGTAGATACAGGAGCACCAATTACAGTTCCTGTTGGTAACTACACATTAGGTCGTGTGTTCAACGTGTTGGGTGAAGCAGTTGACCACGGTGCAGAAGCAGGAGCAGAAGTTCAAAAAGATTCAATTCATAAAGAAGCTCCTACTTTTGATGAATTATCAACTCACGTTGAGGTTCTTGAAACAGGTATTAAAGTTATCGACTTACTTGCACCATATATTAAAGGTGGTAAAATCGGTCTTTTCGGTGGTGCGGGAGTTGGTAAAACAGTTCTTATCCAAGAGCTTATCAACAACGTAGCACAACAACACGGTGGTCTTTCAGTATTCACAGGTGTAGGTGAACGTACTCGTGAAGGAAATGACTTATACTATGAAATGAAAGATTCTGGTGTTATTAACAAAACAGCCATGGTATTCGGACAAATGAACGAACCACCAGGAGCTCGTATGCGTGTAGCATTAACAGGACTAACAATGGCGGAATACTTCCGTGATGAAGAAGGACAAGACGTACTTCTATTCATCGACAACATTTTCCGTTTCACACAAGCAGGTTCTGAGGTTTCTGCGTTATTAGGACGTATGCCTTCAGCCGTTGGTTATCAACCAACACTTGCAACAGAGATGGGACGTTTACAAGAACGTATCACATCAACTAAAAAAGGTTCTGTAACATCTATTCAAGCGATTTATGTACCAGCCGATGACTATACTGACCCGGCACCAGCTACAACATTCGCCCACTTAGATGCGACAACAAACCTTGAACGTGCGTTAACAGAGATGGGTATCTATCCAGCCGTTGACCCACTAGCTTCTACATCAAGAGCATTAGCTCCTGAAATCGTAGGAGAAGAACACTACCAAGTAGCGACAACAATTCAAAGAACACTTCAAAAATATCGTGAATTACAAGATATTATTGCCATCTTAGGTATGGACGAATTAAGTGATGAAGATAAGAAAACAGTTGATAGAGCACGTCGTGTACAATTCTTCTTATCTCAAAACTTCCACGTTGCAGAACAATTTACAGGGCAACCTGGATCATACGTTCCAGTATCTGAATCTGTTCAAGCATTCAAAGGAATATTAGAAGGTAAATACGACCACATTCCAGAAGATTGCTTCCGTCTAGTAGGTGGAATTGAAGATGTATTAGAAAAAGCTCGCAAACTAGGAGTAGAAGTATAATACAAATAGGAGGTAAATAAATGAATACTTTAAGTGTAAGCATTGTTACTCCTAATGGAGAAGCTTATAGCGCAAAAGAAGCTTCTATGGTTGTATTGGGAACTACTAGTGGACAAGTTGGGATAATGGCAAACCATGTTCCTATGGTTGCGTCATTAAAAATTGGTCCGTTAAAAGTGATTTTTCCTGATGGACGAGAAGAATTTCTAGCTGTAAGTGAAGGATTTGTGGAAACACATAAAGGCGAAGTAACTATTATAGTTCAAACAGCAGAATTAGATAAAGATATTGACGTTGAACGTGCTAAAAGAGCGTTAGAACGTGCAAAAGAACGACTTGAAAAAAAAGAAGAAGGTCTTGATGTAAGACGTGCAGAGTTAGCTTTAGCTAAAGCGATAGCTCGTCTGAAAGTATCTGAAAAATAATATAAAAATAGTTTATATTTAATTGTAATAGCCCCCAAAATTTGGATAAATTTTGAGGGGCTTTTTTTCAATATATCTTGTTATTGGACGCTTACAAAAAACTTATTGTGAGACTAATGTTATCATTAGAAAAAATATCTTTCATGAAGTATAATGAAGGTAGGAATTAGCGGAGATTATGAATTTTTTTAAAAAATAGGGAGGTTTTCAAAATGGAAAACATAAGAAATAAAGATACACGACCAATGATGGATTTAGTAGCGAAAAAAGTGTTTAGTAATACCGAGGTAACGGCACAATTTATAAGAGACTTACTAGACTTACCAGTAGCTTCTGTAAAACTTTTAGATGGTGCACAGATCCATGCTAAACCGTATAAAGATTTGCTACCATTTGTCACGCACGTAGATGTACTAGCAGAATTAGATGATGGCACTCAGGTTATTATAGAAATTCAAGTAGCTATGCAGGTTGATTTTATAAAAAGGTTGTGGTTGTACATCTGTGAACAAGTATCACAAAACTTAGACGAGTATAAAAAAGAAGGGGTAGATACACATCATCTGTCTCGAGAATTAATACCGGTATATGCGATAGCAATAACAGAGAAACCGTATTTTGATGATAATCGAGCAATTCATACGTTTAGTATGCGAGACGATGAAAACTGCGAAGAGTTAAAAGTTAAATTTAAAGGAATAGAAGAAAAAAGAAATTTAA
>NZ_CAUSAI010000030.1:0-21252 GCF_963529685.1 uncultured Gemella sp. | reverse complement strand
CTTCTACTTCAATGACATCTTTTGCCATACTTTTCCTCCCTGACTATTTCAGTTTGTCTAATATATTTTGTACATCTTGGAAAACTACTTTGATGTCTTGGTCACCATTAACATTTTCAACTACACCTTCTTTTTGACTGTAGAAGTCTAAAAGTGGTTTTGTTTGTTTAATGTTAACTTCTAAGCGATTACCAACTGTTTCTTCGTTGTCATCACTTCTTTGGTATAGTTCACCACCATCATTATCACAAACACCTTCAACCTTTGTAGGGTTGAAAATTAAGTGATAAGTATTTCCACATTGCTTACAGATTCTTCTACCTGTTAATCTAGGTAACAGAATAGCTGGATCTACATCGATATTTAATACTTTATCGATTTTTCTATTAGTTTTTGCTAAAATTTGATCAAGGGCTTCAGCTTGTTCTACTGTTCTTGGAAAACCGTCAAGTAAAAAGCCTTCTTTTGCATCTTCTTGATTCAATCTTTCTTCAACTAATCCTATAGTTACACTGTCAGGAACAAGTTGTCCTTTATCAATATAACTTTTTGCTTCTTTTCCAAGCGGAGTCTCATTTTTGATAGCAGCTCTAAACATATCTCCTGTTGAAATATGCGGAATTGGATAATTCACTTTAATTTGCTCTGCTTGAGTACCTTTACCCGCTCCTGGTAATCCCATTAAAATAATATTCATCATAATTATTTACCACCTTTTCGTCCTGTAATAAAACTTCTATAGTTCTTCTCTGTTAATTGAGTATTAAGTTGTTTAACTGTCTCTAGCGCTACACTGACAACAATTATTAAACTTGTACCACCAATTTGTACAGATGCTGGTAATTTAGCAATGCTTGTGAATATTGTTGGAAGAACCGAAACAGCTGCTAGGAATATTGAACCTACAAACGTTAGTCTGTATAAAATACCTGTAATGTATTGTTCAGTTTTTTTACCTGGTCTAACCCCTGGAACAAAACTTCCTTGTTTTCTTAAATTATCAGCCATTTTTTCTGGGTTAACTTGAACCATTACATAGAAGTAACAGAACGCAATAATTAATATTACGTATAATGTTAATCCTAGAACATGACTGAAATCGAAATATGATACAATTTTTTGTAACTTTTCGTTATTAGGTGCGAATATCGCAATAGTTCTAGGTAATTGTAAGAATGCGATAGCGAAGATTACTGGGATAACCCCGGCACTGTTCACTTTAAGAGGCAAGTAAGTTGATCTTGCTCCTAACATTCTACGACCTGCTCTCGCTTGAGAGTATTGAATAGGAATTTTACGTATTGCTTCTTGCATGTAAACAACAGCAGCAACGATTCCTATAACAATGATTGCTACAATAACAATTTTTAAAATTGCTAATGTAAGGTTTTCAGCATCTTTAATTTGAGATTCATAAACTTGAATGAATTCCATTGGTAAACGAGCAATAATTCCCGCTAAGATAATGATAGAAACACCATTACCAACACCGTATTGAGATATCTGATCACCTAACCATAGTAATAATGCTGTACCAGCAGTTAAAACTATAGCTACTGTAATGAATCCTAGAATTGAAGTATCTTTAATTAATCCATGATACGCATTATTAAATCCATACGACATAATAAGCGATTGGATAAAAGCTAAAATAATTGCTAAGACTCTTGTTAATTTTTGTGTTTTTTTATGACCTACTTCACCTTGTTTTGACCACTCAGCTAATGTAGGAATAACATCCATTTGCATAAGTTGAATTACGATAGAGGCTGTGATGTAGGGCATGATACCCATTGCAAACACAGAAAACTGTTGTAAAGCTCCTCCTGCAAATGTATTAAATATTCCGAATAATCCTGCTGCATCTTGACTTTTAAGAACATCAGCATCTACTCCAGGTATCGGTAAATATGAACCGATACGGAATAGGAATATACCGAATAAGGTAAATAAGATTTTGTTACGAGTTTCTTTAACCTTAAATAAATTTAGTGCTGCACTAAACATATATTATAGCACCTCGCAAACTCCTCCAGCTGCTTCGATAGCTTCTTTTGCTGAAGATGAGAATTTGTGAGCTTGTACAGTTAATTTTTTCTCTAATTTACCGTTAGCTAATACTTTAACACCTGAAAGTTCTTTTTTAATAACTTTAGTTTCTAATAATAGAGCAGGTGATACTACAGTACCATCTTCAAATTTATTTAAGTCGTTAAGATTTATAACTGCAAATTCTTTTCTATTTACATTGTTAAATCCACGTTTTGGAATACGTCTGAATAATGGGTTTTGTCCACCTTCAAATCCTGGGCGAACTCCACCGCCACTACGTGCTTTTTGTCCTTTTTGACCACGTCCTGAAGTTTTACCATTTCCTGATCCAATCCCACGACCTACTCTGTTACGCTCTTTACGAGAACCTTCAACTGGTTGTAATTCATGTAATTTCATTTAGACTAGCACCTCCTTGTATTAATAATTCTTATTTTTCTTCTACTGTTACTAAGTGTGAAACTTTGTTGATCATTCCACGAATCGCAGCGTTATCTTTGTGTTCTACTGTTTGGTGCATTTTTCTAAGACCAAGAGCTTCTACAACTTTTCTTTGATTCTTTGGACGACCAATAGTACTACGAGTTAGGGTTACTTTTAATGTCATGTTCTTTTCCCTCCTCTTATCCTAATAATTCTTCCACAGATTTACCACGTAAAGCTGCTACGTGTTCTACTGTTTGTAATCTTGTTAATCCTTCGATTGTAGCACGAACCATGTTTACTGGTGTGTTTGAACCTAGAGATTTTGATAAGATATTTGAAATACCTGATAATTCTAATACGGCACGAACTGGTCCACCAGCGATAACCCCTGTACCAGGTGCAGCTGGTTTAATTAATACTGAACCTGCTCCAAATTGTCCGATGATTTCGTGAGGTATTGTTCCATTAACTACTGGTACAGTAATTAAGTTATGTTTTGCAGCTTCAACTGCTTTTTTGATTGCATCTGGTACTTCTTGAGCTTTACCTGTACCAAATCCTACGCGACCATTTTTGTCACCTACTACTACTAAAGCAGAGAAACGGAAACGACGTCCACCTTTAACAACTTTAGCTACACGGCGAATGGCAACTACGCGTTCTTCAAATTCTTTTTTGATTTCTTCTTGACGCATCTACTTATTTCCCTCCTTATTAGAATACAAGTCCGTTTTCACGTGCTGCTTCAGCTAATGCTTTAACACGTCCGTGATATAAGTATCCTCCACGGTCGAAAACAACTTTTTCAATTCCTTTAGTTTTAGCTACTTCTGCGATTAATTTTCCAACTTCTTTAGCTGCTTCTACACTTGATTTTGAAACATTTTCAAGTTTTAATGAAGAAGCTTGTGCTAATGTAACACCTTTAGTGTCATCAATAATTTGTGCGTAAATGTTTGTGTTTGAACGGTATACGTTTAAACGTGGAACTCCTGCAGTTCCTTGAACTTTAACACGTACTCTTGCGTGTCTTTTTTTACGAACTTTATTTTTATCAAGTTTCGTAATCATATTTGAAACACTCCTTTCTGTTATCTATTATTTACCAGTTTTTCCTTCTTTACGGCGAACATATTCACCAACGTAGCGAATACCTTTACCTTTATAAGGTTCTGGAGGACGTACTGCACGAACTTTAGCTGCGTATTGTCCTACTACTTCTTTGTTAATACCTTCGATACTAACTTTAGTGTTTCCTTCAACACCTAATGTAATTCCATCGATTTCTTCGAATTCAACTGGGTGAGAATATCCAACACTTAGTACTAATTTTTTACCTTGCATTTGAGCACGGTATCCAACCCCGATTAATTCAAGTTCTTTTTTGAATCCAGCAGATACACCTTCAACCATGTTTGCTAAGACAGCACGAGTTGTCCCGTGTACTGTACGGTGACGTTTAGAGTCAGATGGACGTACTACTGTGATTTCACTTCCTTCAATGTTGAAAGTCATGTCTTTATCAAATTGTTGTTTTAATTCACCTTTAGGTCCTTTAACTGTTGCGAAACCATCTACGATGTTAACTTCAACCCCTGCAGGTACTGTAATAACTTTATTACCTATACGTGACATTTAATTGGCACCTCCTTATAATATTACCAGATGTAAGCTAATACTTCTCCACCTGTGTTATTTTTACGAGCAACTTTATCAGTTACAACTCCATTTGAAGTTGATACGATTGCTATTCCTAGTCCGTTTAATACTCTTGGCAGTTCATCTGCTTTAGCGTAAACACGTAAACCAGGTTTTGAAATTCTTTTAATTCCTTTAATTACTCTTTCACCTTTTGAGTATTTAAGAGTAAGTTTAAGTTTTCCTTGTTTGTTATCTTCGATGTATTCTACATCACTGATAAAACCTTCTTGTTTTAATATTTCTGCAATTTGCTTTTTAATATTTGACGCAGGTAATTCTAATGTTTCGTGTTTAACCATGTTAGCATTACGAATACGTGTTAGCATATCTGCGATAGGATCTGTCATTGTCATTAGGATAAATCCTCCTTTCTTCTACTAATATATTACCAACTTGCTTTTTTAACTCCAGGAATTTGTCCTTTGTAAGCTAATTCACGGAATTTAATACGGCTGATTCCAAATTTTCCAATGTATCCGTGAGGACGTCCAGTAATGCTACAACGATTGTGTAAACGAGCTGGAGCTGAGTTTTTTGGAAGTTTGCTAAGTCCGATGTAATCACCTTTAGCTTTTAATTCCGCTCTTTTAGCTGCATACTTGTCAACTAATTTTTGGCGTTTTAATTCACGCTCTACCATTGCTTTTTTAGCCATGTGTCTTTTACCTCACCTTTCTTATTTTGCGAATGGCATACCACATAGTGTTAATAACTCACGAGCTTCTTCATCTGTGTTAGCTGTTGTTACTATAACGATGTCCATACCACGTACTTTACTTACTTTATCGTAATCAATTTCAGGGAAAATTAATTGTTCTTTAACACCTAGTGTGTAGTTACCACGACCATCGAATGCTTTTTTAGAAACACCGTGGAAGTCACGTACACGTGGAAGTGCTACAGTTACTAATTTATCGAAGAATTCATACATTCTTTCTCCACGTAAAGTAACTTTAGCCCCGATAGGCATACCTTCACGAAGTCTGTAAGTAGCGATTGATTTTTTAGCTCTTGTTACTAATGGTTTTTGACCAGAAATTAAAGCTAATTCTGCTACTGCGTTGTCTAGGGCTTTAGAGTTTTGCACAGCATCACCTACACCCATGTTTATTACGATTTTTTCAATTTTTGGTACTTGCATTACACTGCTGTACTCAAATTTTGTCATTAATTCTTTTGTTATCTCAGATTTAAATTTATCTTCTAAACGAGCCATCTAAAATAGTGCCTCCTTTCTTCAACTATTATTATATTTCTTTTCCTGATTTTACAGCGATACGTACTTTCTTACCATCTTTTGTTTCGAAACGTACTCTTGTTGCTTTTCCAGTTTCAGGATCTTGTAACATTACGTTTGATACGTGAATTGCTGCTTCTTTTTCAACGATTCCACCTTGAGGTGCATCTTGAGAATTTTTAACGTGTTTTTTAATGATGTTAACACCTTCTACAACAACACGATCTTTTTTAGGTTGAGCTTCGATTACTGTACCAACTTTACCTTTGTCTTTACCAGTAATTACTACAACTTTATCACCTTTTTTAATGAACATTTCTTGTTAACCTCCTTCTTTACTGTACTTTTATTTATTATAATACTTCTGGAGCTAGTGATACGATTTTCATGTAGTTACCGTCTCTTAATTCACGAGCAACTGGTCCGAAAATACGTGTACCACGTGGGCTCTTATCATCACGGATAATTACACAAGCATTTTCATCAAATTTAATATATGAACCGTCGTTACGACGAGCTCCTGTTTTTGTACGAACGATTACGGCTTTAACTACTTCACCTTTTTTAACAACTCCACCTGGTGTTGCTTTTTTAACAGAACATACAATTACGTCACCAATATTAGCAACTTTACGTCCTGAACCACCTAGAACTTTAATTGTTAAAACTTCTTTTGCTCCTGAGTTATCAGCCACTTTTAAGCGTGTTTCTTGTTGAATCATGCGCTTTTTGCCTCCTTCTTAGGGTTTATCCTAGTTTTATTAGATTATAACTGCTTCTTCTACTACTTCTACTAAACGGAAGTTTTTAGTTGCAGATAATGGACGAGTTTCCATTATTTTAACGATATCATTTAATTTAGCAACATTGTTTTCATCATGTGCTTTGAATTTTTTAGAATATTTTACACGTTTACCGTATAGAGGATGTTTTTTGTAAGTTTCAACTAAAACTGTGATTGTTTTATCCATTTTATCAGAAACTACTTTTCCAACGTAAACTTTTCTATCATTTCTCTCAGTCATGTTTGCCTCCTATTATTATTTATTCGCTAATTCTCTTTCGCGAATAACAGTTTTCATACGAGCGATTGATTTTCTAACTTGACTAATACGAGCTGTATTTTCTAATTGACCAGTTGCCAATTGGAAGCGTAAGTTGAAAAGCTCTTCTTTTAATTCTTTGATTTTTGCTTCTAACTCTTGTGAAGTTAATTCTCTAATCATTGATTTGAATTCATTTGTTTTCATTATGCTTCACCACCTGTTTCTTCACGTTTTACAAATTTACATTTAACAGGTAACTTGTGAGATGCAAGTCTTAGAGCTTCACGTGCAACTTCTTCACTTACTCCAGCAACTTCGAACATCACTCTACCTGGTTTAACGATTGCAACCCATCCTTCTACTGCACCTTTACCAGATCCCATACGTACTTCTAATGGTTTTTTAGTGTAAGGCATGTGAGGGAAGATCTTAATCCAAACTTTACCACCACGTTTCATATAACGAGTCATCGCTATACGAGCAGCTTCTATTTGACGAGAAGTAACTCTTGCTGCAGTAGTAGCTTGTAATCCAAATTCACCGAAATCTACTACGTTTCCGCCTTTAGATTTACCTTTTGTTGATTGTCTGTGTTGACGACGATATTTAACACGTTTAGGCATTAACATAAATTAGTTACCTCCTTTTTCAGATTTTCTAGTTGGTAATACTTCACCACGGTTAATCCAAACTTTAACTCCAAGTTTACCATAAGTTGTATCTGCTTCTTCGTGAGCGTAGTCGATGTCTGCTCTTAATGTGTGTAGTGGCACTGAACCTTCTGAGTAGTGTTCTGCACGAGCGATATCTGCTCCACCAAGACGTCCTGATACTTGAGTTTTAATTCCTTTAGCTCCTGCTCTCATAGCTCTTTGGATAGCTTGTTTTTGAGCACGACGGAATGATACACGAGCTTCTAATTGACGAGCAATGTTTTCAGCTACTAATTTAGCGTCGATATCAACTTTTTTGATTTCAACTACATTAATGTGTACTCTTTTTCCAGTTAATTTGTTTAATTCTAATCTTAATTTATCGATCTCAGCACCACCTTTACCGATAACCATACCTGGTTTACCAGTGTGTACTGAAATGTTTACTTTCTTATCAAATCTTTCAATTTCTACTTTAGAAACTGAAGCGTCTTTTAATTGTTTACTGATGAACTCACGGATTTTGAAATCTTCGTGTAAGTTAGCAGCGAAATCTTTTTCCGCATACCATTTTGAATCCCAATCACGAATAACTCCAACACGTAAGCCTATTGGATGTACTTTTTGACCCACAGTTTGTAGCCTCCTTTAACTAGTTTAGCTTTTATAATTTCTTAATTTTTATTATTTGTTATCACTTAAAACGATAGTGATGTGACTTGTTCTTTTGTTAATTGAACTTGCAGCACCTTTTGCTCTTGGACGGAATCTTTTAAGAGTTGGTCCTTCATTTGCAAATGCTTGTGATACTACTAAGTCTTCTACATTCATTCCATAGTTGTGTTCAGCGTTAGCAGCAGCTGATTTAATAACTTTAGCTACTGGTAAAGAAGCTGATTTAGTTGTGAATTCTAAAATTCCTAATGCTTCGCCCACTTTTTTTCCACGTACTAAGTCTAATACTAGTCTTACTTTACGAGGAGCGATGCGGACTGTCTTAGCGATTGCTTTTGACTCCATGAATGTGCCTCCTTGATTTTACTAATTTCTAAATTATCTTCTTGTTTTTCTGTCGTCTGCAACGTGACCTTTGTAAGTTCTTGTTGGTGCAAACTCACCTAATTTGTGTCCTACCATATCTTCAGTCACATATACAGGTACATGTTTTCTTCCGTCATATACTGCAAAAGTAAGTCCTATGAATGTTGGGAAGATTGTTGAACGACGAGACCAAGTTTTAATTACTTGTTTCTTTTCTTGTTCGTTCATTTTTTCAACTTTTGCTAATAAGTGGTGATCAGCGAATGGTCCTTTTTTTAAACTACGAGCCATTGTGTTATCTCCTTTCCGATACTTTGCATACTTAAGGTTTTGGCAAAGAGCACTTGCTCCTCACCAACTGACCTTTGTTTAATTTTATTATTTAGTTCTAGCACGTACGATAAATTTGTTTGAACGAGCTTTTTTAGAACGAGTTTTCTTACCAAGAGTAGGTTTACCCCATGGTGACATTGGTGATTTACGTCCGATTGAAGTACGTCCTTCACCACCACCGTGTGGGTGATCGTTCGGGTTCATAACAGATCCACGTACAGTTGGTCTTTTACCTAACCAACGAGTTCTACCGGCTTTACCGATATTTACTAGTCCGTGTTGTTCGTTACCAACTTCACCGATTGTAGCACGGCAAGTTGCTAAGATCATTCTTACTTCTCCTGATTTAAGACGTACTAATACGTATTTACCTTCTTTACCAAGTACTTGAGCACTTGCTCCAGCAGAACGTACTAATTGTCCACCTTTACCAGGTTTAAGTTCGATGTTGTGAATTAATGTCCCTACAGGGATGTTTGCTAGTGGTAATGCATTACCAACTTTAATATCAGCAGTTTCACCAGATACTAAGATTTGTCCTACTTGTAATTCTTTAGGAGCGATGATGTATCTTTTTTCTCCATCTACATAGTGTAAAAGAGCGATGTTCGCTGAACGGTTTGGATCGTACTCGATTGTAGCAACTTTTGCTGGTACGTTGTCTTTATTTCTCTTGAAGTCAATAATACGGTATTGTTTTTTGTGTCCTCCACCGTGGTGACGAACAGTGATTTTACCTTGGTTATTTCTTCCCGCTTTTTTCGGTAGCGGCGCTAATAATGACTTTTCTGGTTTGTTAGTTGTAATTTCTGCAAAATCTAATGATGTCATGTTACGACGACCGTTAGTTATAGCTTTATATACTTTAATTGCCATTTGTCATTTTTCCTCCTTAGTGGTTTTTGTTATTCTTAAGCGAATAATCCTTCGATTGTTTGTCCTTCTGCTAACTTAACGATTGCTTTTCTACGTTTGTTAGTGTATCCACCGTATCTTCCAACACGACGGAATTTTGGTTTGTAGTTCATTACGTTTACTTTCTCAACTTTAACTCCGAAGATTTCTTCGATAGCTTGTTTAATTTGAGTTTTGTGAGCGCGTGTGTCTACTAGGAAAGTGTATTTATTTTCTTGCATTAATAAATAACTTTTTTCAGTTAGTACTGGGCGTTTGATAATATCGCGTGCTTCCATTATGCTAATACCTCCCCAACTTTTTCTACTGCATCTTTAGTGAATACAACTTTGTTGCTTCCTAAGATGTCTAATACGTTAAGACCAGTTGTTTCTACGAATTCAACTCCTGGAATATTTCTTCCTGATAAAACAGTATTTTCTTCTAGTTCAGTAACTACGAATAATACTTTTTTCTCTAGGCTAAGGTTTGATAACATTTCTTTAAAGTTTTTAGTTTTAATTGTATCAAATGATAAACTTTCTAATGCAAATACTTCGTTAGCTGCTACTTTAGAAGATAAAGCAGAACGTAATGCTAAACGACGCATTTTACGTGGCATTTTGAAGCTGTAGCTACGTGGTGTAGGTCCGAATACAATTCCACCTCCACGCCATTGTGGTGAACGGATAGATCCTTGACGAGCACGACCTGTTCCTTTTTGACGCCATGGTTTGCGACCACCACCTGAAACTTCAGAACGTCCTTTTGTTTTGTGTGTACCTTGACGAAGTGATGCTCTTTGTAAAGTTACAGCTTGGAATAAAACGTGTTGATTTGGTTCAATTCCGAATACTGCTTCATTAGCTTCAACTGCACCAACTTTAGTACCGTCTTGTTTAAATAAATCTAATTGTGGCATTATCTAATTTCCTCCTTCCGTATATTTTCCGATTATTTACCAGATTTAACTGCTGATTGGATTTTTACGAAGCTTTTCTTAGATCCTGGAATACATCCTTTAACTAGGATTAATCCATTTTCTACATCTACGCTTACGATTTCTAAGTTTTGAGTAGTAACTGTAACTCCACCCATTTGACCTGGTAATGCTTTACCTTTGAATACACGGTTAGGTGCTACAGGTCCCATTGACCCAGGACGACGGTGGTAACGAGAACCGTGAGCCATTGGTCCGCGGCTTTGTCCATGACGCTTGATCGCCCCTTGGAATCCTTTACCTTTACTTACTCCTGTTACGTCAACTAAGTCCCCTGCTGCAAAAATATCAACTTGGACTTCTTGACCTACTTCATAATTAGCAACTTCTGCATCTCTGATTTCGCGTACGAAACGTTTTGGAGCAGTGTTAGCTTTATCTGCGTGACCTTGTTCAGGTTTGTTCGCAACTTTTACTAAACGGTCTTTACGTTCTTTATCGTAAGGACGTTTGTCGTCGAATCCTAATTGGATTGCGTTGTATCCTTCAACTTCTTCTGTTTTCTTTTGTAATACGACGTTACCTTTCGCTTCAACTACTGTTACTGGAATTAATTCTCCATTTTCAGCGAAGATTTGAGTCATACCTACTTTTCTTCCTAAGATACCTTTGGTCATCGAAAGTCACCTCCTATAATTATAATTTTAATTCGATGTCAACACCTGATGGTAAGTTTAAGCTGATTAAAGCGTCAACTGTTTTTTGTGTTGGTTCAATAATATCGATTAGGCGTTTGTGTGTACGTTGTTCGAATTGTTCACGGCTATCTTTGTAAATGTGAACTGAACGTAAGATTGTGTATACTGCTTTTTCCGTTGGTAATGGAATTGGTCCAGAAACTTTTGCTCCAGAACGTTTTGCAGTTTCAACAATTTTCTCTGCACTTTGATCTACTAATCTGTGATCATATCCTTTAAGACGAATACGAATTTTTTGTTTTGCCATCATTTCTCCTCCTATACATTTATTCGCCGCTATCTAGTAGCGACTTCTCCACGAAAGTTCTCCAGCACGCCATGCCATGGCAAAGCGGCCGGGCGTGTCAGTAACCTTTCGCTTCAACGCAAGTCTTTTTCAAGACCAACATTAATTATTATACATGGTAAAAGCATATATTGCAAGTGTTTTGTTAAAAAATTTTAAAAAAATTTATGAATATGTTTTCTATTTTTTAAATTCTATTTTTCCCCATTTCTCTCTTCTAATTTTATCTATATTATATAGAAGAAAAAATATTTTTAATCAATAAAAAAAATAGAAAACTTAGAATTTATCACCCTAAGTTTTTCTAATTACATTTTTATTTTAACGGTAAAATATTATATTGAATTTCTAAATCATTCGATAATAAATGCGACACTTTACAACGAAGTTTAATATTATCTAATACTCCTTGTCTATCTCCTGAAGCAAGTTGATCTTCTGTTCTATCAACATGAACATTAGCCACGATTTTTTTATTATCATAATCTACCACTAATTCAGTCTCAATTACCAAGTCTACTAATTCATACGCTCTGAAAAAGTAACCTTTTGCACACATACTAACACAACCATTGTATGCAGTAGCGAATAAATCCATCGGACCATCTTTACTTTCTTCTATAAACATTTTATAATCTCCACCAAGTGGCGTTGTTGCATGCGAAGTAAAACCTTCTTTAATTTTTAAATTAGACGTATACATAACTGTCTCCCTGTGTATATTTGATTTTAAGATTACTCTTAATATTCTTATTATACTCCGCTACACAGTTTTTGTATACTAATCCCCCTCAACAATTGCTTTTATCGTTTCAACAAGATCTACATCCTTATATTTATAATCTACACCCGAGAAATCCATATACTTAGTTATATCATTCGTTTGAACTATAAGTGTCGCTCCTGATGATGCAGCTCCTAACGCCCCCGGACGTGAATCTTCTATAGCTATCGTATTTTTTATATCAGCGCCTAACTTTTCTGCAGCCAACAAATAAATATCTGGAGCAGGTTTAGGATTAACCACATCTTCCTTTGTAGCAATAGCAGAAATATATTTGTCAAAACCTTTTCTTTGAAGCCCAGTTCCAATATGTTCTCTTTTCCCATTTGAAGCTACAGCCATCTTAATACCTTTATCATGAAGATATTCCATCACTTCAGCAATTCCCGGCAATACAGGAGCATTATGATAATTATCCAATATACGTTTTGTTATTTCTTCTTCAAATTTATCATATTCCTTACTAGACATGCTATATTTTTTATTATAATATCTTTTACTAGTTTCTTCATTTGTCCCAGAAACATTCTGTATATAATCCATTTTATCAAGTTTTTGACCTAACACTTCCTCTGTTAAATCGCGCATATTTTCATAATATACCTTTTCTGTATCTACTATTGTTCCATCAAAATCAAAAATTACCGCTTCTAATTTATTCACTACAAATCTCCTTTTTTATCATCTATACATATACTTACTATTTTATAATGTAACCGAAAAAAATCAAAATAATATGGACTCAAAACAAAAGAGCAGTTAGAAAGCATCAACATCTTCAATATCAATACCACCAAACCACTCTTTATTAATTGTTTTATTACTTCTAAGAAATATATTTAAAAACTACATAAATCTAGTACTTTCGCTTAACCTATTCAAATCTAACCAATTTTTCTGCTCTTAACCTTACTGTAGGTCTCCCATCTTTTTCTTTTTTCCCTAGCGCTATAAGCATTACTGGAATCAAATTCTCTTCTAGTTCAAATAATTCCGCTACTTGCTCTCTTATGAAACCACCTATAATATTAGTGTCATAACCTTTTGCTCGGGCAATATTTGCAAACTGCATAGTCCAAAGCCCACAATCAAAATAGATACCTTCTCTATTCTTATCAAGTGGTAAACTTTCTAACTGAGGACCCATACCTTCCTCAAAACCATCTTTAACTTCTTTTGTCATGTAGCCTTTTTCTACAGCTTCTCCATATATTTCATCAAACTTGCTATAATAATTCAAATCACCTAATACAATAATCATTGCTGCAGAAGTATCATTTTGAATTTTATTAAAATTAGCACTACCTAATTTCTCTTTACCCTCTTGCGTATCCACAACAATGTATCTCCATGGTTGCAAATTGCAAGATGAAGGAGCTGTATTCGCTTCATTCAACATTTCTATTATTTCTTCACGCTTTATTTTACTATTCGGATCAAAATACTTAACCGATTTTCTTCCTTTTATTACATCAAAAAACTCTGGACTTTTCTTTCCTAATAGAGTTCTAAAAAATTCTCTCACTAGATTTTCTCCTTCTACAAGTAATTAACTCAATAATTTTACTATACTTGAGAAGTATTATCAAACAATAGGCTTCAATAAAAGTACTTAACAAAATATCAACGTACAATTCCTTTTAAAAATATTACCACTTTAAATCAACAAAAGCTGTTATTTCTTTATACGAAAGATTCACTTTTCTCTTCATCTTATCATCCAATTTATCTCGAAGTTTCCCTCCTTCAATAAAGTCTTCAAGCACCATAATTTTATAGTCATACAACTCCTGCCCACTCATAACCTTACCGTTAATTCGGATATCCACCAATCTGATAACAGTCGTTAATATCCCCCTCAAAGTCTCCTATCGCCAAATCCGCACCTTCTATCCAAGGTTTAACATACTCAAAATAGGAATTAAAATCATATCCTCCATCTTCCTTCTTAGCAGTATAATACAACGCGGCATGAACAAGAATATCTCCATTTACAACTACACACGCGGTTTTCACATCAGTATCCTTTTTTTAAAAAAATTTCCCTCTTTATCCGTTAAACTCAGATAATATATACCAAAAAATATACCACAAATGCTAAGCATCCCTAACACATACAATAATACTTTCCTCAATGCTTCTACTCCCCCCTAAATAAGATTTTCTATTCCACATAATAACAAGTAGCTAATAATATCTCAATCAGCTACTTGCTTTAAACAATAATTTTATATCGTAATAACAATGCATTCCTTACACACATCATTACATTCTTCTTTATAAAATATATCATAATTCTCTATTTCCCTAATAATACTTCCAGGATCATTTCCGGTTTTGTAACCATAAGCAAATGATCTGACTCCTCTATTTGTTTATAATTCATCCCTACCAATTTGAAATAAGAAAAAACTATAAGTTTATTAAATACATTCCTACTTCTTTTTAATAGTTGTAAATTATCTACCCCCGCATATAAAGATAAATAATCATACTCTATCTGCGAGTTCGGTCTTACCATATATTCACTACCTTCTTTTCTAAGTTTTCTTAGGATTAACTCCACTAAAAACTCATCTTGCATCTCTTCTACACTAAGTGTCTTTGATAGATATTCTTCTTTACTAGTGAACTTTATCTCTGGTTCAAAATATGTTTTTAACACCGATTCAGGAGGTATAGGTTCTAAGCCCTCAATGATGATTAAATTAACACCATCAAGGTACTCACTAAAAATCTCTAAACCGTTAAGTAAAACGACCGTACCATAAGAAGCAGTTACAATATAACCCCCTCTTTTTACTTTTGTCATTTTATTTAATAGTACCTTCTCAATTTCCTTTTTTGATATAGATTTAAAACTCTCTTCGGTAAATTCAATAAAATCAAAGGTTTGGTCTGGCATATTTTCTAAGACTCTCGCCCAAATATATCTATCCCAACCTAGTGGATTAATAAATAAGATATCTGTCACTCTAATCATCCTTTCAAATATCTACACTAAAATCCTAATTCATTACCAAAATCCTCTAATTTATTTACAAGTATCGCCCCCTCTTTAATGTACTCATTCATTGCATAACTCATCTTATCGCCAAATTTCCCCGGTAGGCAGAATACATCAGAACCTATATCCAAGGCAAAATCTATCGTTCTTTGTGTTCCGCTTCTCTTCGCTGCTTCCGTCACTAAAAGTGCACATGACAATCCAGCGACAATCCTATTTCTTTCTAAAAACTTATATTTTCTAATAGGAGAAGTTGGGAAATACTCAGATATAATAAGATGGTTTCTTTCTAACTCTTTATAGAGTTTATAACTTTGTTCTGGATAAATAATATTGTGCCCATGAGCTATTACACCTATAGTGTATCCTTTGCTATTTATAGCCCCCTCATGAGCAAGACTATCAACCCCAGTCGCAAGACCACTTACTATTACAAAATTATTCATCGTTAAATATGGCACTATTCTATTGAGAGCATCATTAGAATATGACGTATTATTTCTGCTCCCCACTATAGAAATCTTTCTTCTAAACAGCAGTAAATCTTTATTACCTCTATAAAATATAACGAACGGATAATCATAAATCCTAAATAATTCCTTCGGATAATACACATCATCACAAAACATATATTTCACATTATAAAATTCGAAATAACTCTTAAAATCAAAGTCCATATTATTATGAAGCTTAGTATAAATCTCTTCAGCATTATCTCCAAAATATATAGCTAACTCCGGTATAGATAATTTTAAAATCTTTTCTATACTATTTAAATCTTTAAATACCCTATGCATCTTTAAAGTTGTAACTTTCTCTATAGCTATTAAAGAAAGTAACACTCTTTTTTGTTCATCTGTAAAACTTTCAATATACTCCCCCATAATTTTATCCTCTTATTTTACATTTTCAACTAATAAAGCGTAATACTCTTTAAATACTTTTAAGAAAACTTCCCCTTGTTGAACATTATTGATATAAATACTATCTTTAAATTCTATAATATTACTCATTATTCTTATAAGTTCCGAGTAACTCTTACCTTCTTTGTAGAACCTATACATCAAACCTTGCCAATAAATAAGCGGTGTTCTTATAAGGACTTGTTCCAGCATATTAACACCTATAATTTCAGGTATATTATTCAACTCAATATGCTGATTATAAAACATACTCAAAACTTTATTTTTTACAGTTTTATCATATTTAATTTGTTCATATACATAATTTTCAACATCAGATGGATATATTTTTGACGTTAAGTCTTTATCTAATAGTTTCAAGTCTAGCGGTACATCAAACTCATCAATACTTAATGAAGTCTTTATACAAACAGCATTTCTTTTTTTCAAATTATGAGCCCAAATTTGATAAAATTCAAATTTTTTATTTATATTATCCCAACCATAAAAGAATACCTTACCTTGATAATAATTCAAAAAATTATCCACAAATGGCGCATACCTAATATAGCTTATACCATCATAACTCTTCAACTCTTTTATAAATTTGTTTGTGTCTATTAACCAAATTAATTTTAATCCTGCCTTCATGTACCCTTTAGTTCTAGCTTTGATAAGTTCAAAAGGAATAACCGACCTTTGATACTCAAAAGCAATGCTATTATCTTTAATAAAAACATCTGCTATTTGAATATCATTTTTTTCCCCTGTTTTAAAAATATGTTCGACTTCCACATTACGATATTTTCTTCTAAAATGCTCATAAAGATCCTTCTTCGCCTCTAAATGCTCACTACTTTCTTTCTTATATGTTTCAAACTCACAAGAACAGTTTTTAGCATGTGCAAAATGTGATTGAATCTTTACTCCTTTTTTAAATATAACCTTGCCCCCACATATTGGACAATGATACTCCTTATTTTTTTCTATATCATTATCCAACGCATTAAAAACTTCATCCTTACTATCGTATGCTACGTACATAATATTTCTCCTTTTTTGTACTACACTTACAAACTACATCTAACGGCTTCTTATTCAATTGTCATTTTACTTTAATACCCTATACCTTCTATAGGTTGCATCACCTTCTTCTATTTCAACAAACTTATCTAGATTCACCCAGCTTATTTCATCTTTATGGTTATCACTATCCACTAAATATACTTTATCATCTTTTTTACACAAATAGTAATTTGTCTGACGAATACTAGCCTCTCTCATAATATATGTACTTTCATCTTTTATAGAAAAATCAAGACAACCTGTTGTCCATGGTTTTTTTATATATTTTTTAACTTCAACAACACGATCATATTTTGTTGTATCCATATCATAACCCTCCTTTGTCCTCTCTTTATTTACTAGTCTATTTTTTACAAACTAAAATCTCTAAATCTATCGTAATTTCTTTTAATTGATCAATATAGGAATCTATAATTTCTTTAGAAAATGTTAAAGGTGTCATCTTAAGAAAACTCACAGCTTGCGTCTTAGTTAATTGGAAGGTGTCACTTACCTTTATCCTATCCACAATCTTGCAATTTTCTTCAATCAATTTCACAGTATCACTATTTGTGTATTCCTTCCCACCAATCAACTCCCTAATTTCTCTTAGGTAATCTGCATTTGGAATAATTTTTATCAAGTATCCATTATCGCCTAACACTCTGAAGAACTCCTCATAATTAGCTGGTGTCAATATGTTAAGAATACACGAGACACTACCATCTTTAAAAGGTAGATTAGCTAAGTTAGCTACCATATAAGGGTTTAATTTATCCTCTTTAACAGCAAGCTCTATCGCATCCTTACTATTATCCAAACCGTAAAAATATTTCTCAGGAAATACTGTTTTTAATTCCTTGATGTAATATCCTTCCCCACATCCTATATCTAGCACAATATCTTTAGCATATTTTCCTACTAAATTTTGAATGTTTTTTAATACATTTGTGTAAAAACCGTTACTAAAAACCTCGTTACGAGCCATAAATAGCTCTTCACTGTATTTTGTCGGTTTGTAGTTATTAATCAAATGAATATATCCTTTTTTAGAAAAATCATAGCGGTGATTATCACCACAAACTAAACTAATATTTTCTATATATGATTCGGATAAACACTTAGGACATAAGTATATTTTCTTCCGATTAAACTTCTTTATTACATTCTCTATTTTCATTAGAACTCCTCTATACTTTCTATGATTATTGTATCAAATTTTTTAAAATAATGATAGCGAAAAACAGTTGAAAAATTAGAAATTTTCGCCTTCTTCAGATTTCTTATAAACTTTATTCTCTGCAAGTGATTATTTATTTTATTACCATACTTTAAAACAAAAAATGACGACAGTTTCGTACAGAATACTTTTATCGTCATTATATTTATATATTAATATTTTTTATTATTTTATGTTTAATTTTCTATAAATTTTAAATTTATAAATATATTAAATTGTTATTCCTTTTTTCGATCTCTTAACTCTTTAAAAAAATTCTTCATAAGCATAGAGCACTCTTCTTCTAACACTCCAGAGATAACCTTAGCCCGATGATTAAATTTATTCTCACCCACTAAATCAATGCAACTACCACAGCAACCATATTTAGGGTCACTCGCACCATAAATAACATTTTCAATTCTAGCTTGAACAATTGCTCCACTACACATAACACAAGGCTCAACAGTAGTATATAAATAACTATTATCAAGTCTCCAAAAACCTTGCTTCTCACAGCCTTCTTTAATAACTAACATTTCTGCATGATTCAATGCCTGTTGATTTTCTTCACGAGTATTATGAGCCTTCGCAACGACCTTATCATCAATAACCAACACAGCTCCAATAGGGATTTCCCCTTTAGCGTAAGCTCTCCGCGCCTCTTCTAATGCCATCTCCATATAATAAGAATGATCTTTCACACCACTACATCCTTCCACAAATATTATGTTCATTTTATTATATCATATTTAGAAATTATCGGGGGTGGTAAGTTACGAAATTATCAATAGCAATTTAAATTAGTATCTTATTCATTTTTATCACCTCATGTATATGATTATAGGTATTCTCTCGATAAGCATCTAATTATCAACATTATACTATTTGTTTTTATCAAACACTGTTTTATTTTCTAAAAATTAAGTTTTATCTGAAACGATAATCCCCGCACCTAAAATCAAATAATAAAAAACTCGAAAATTCCAATCTTAATTAAGTTGGTTTTCTCGAGTTTTTATTAAATTGTTTCTATTAATTTCATATTACGAAATATTATTTTATGATTTTATTATTAACCATTAAGCCAATAATATACATTTAAAAATATAATTATGGCTATAAACAAGAATGTCAGCATCCCTAGAACTATAGCGTGTATTTTTCTTTTGAAATATAGATATCCAATAAATTCTCTAATGAAGGCATTTAGCGTAAAATAGAATTTTGTCGGTGCTCCATAACCAATACATCTAAAACCTAAAGTTCTTGCTTGGACTAATGCTCGGTAGACGTGATAATAATTCGTCACCACAGCGAAACTTTTATCAGCTGGAATAAATTTCTTCGAAAAAATAATATTTTCTTCGGTAGAAGTTGATTTATCTTCTAGAATTATATCATTCTCATCAATCCCCTGCTCAAGAGCATAATTTTTCATCGCAAAGGCTTCCGATACTATTTCATCAGGACCTTGACCTCCCGACATGATTAGTTTACTTCCAGGATTTGCTTTATAAACTTCTATCCCTTTTCTTATTCTACTAGCAAGAAGTGGAGTTACTCTCTCACCTATCAATCCCGCACCTAAGACTACCACATAATCAATCTTTCTCGGTAAAATATTAATGATATTTAGAACACTAGATACTAAGTAAGACATTGCTATACACAAGAAATACAATACTACTAATCCTACATAAGAATAAAGTGCACTCAATGTTAGATTACCATAAGTATAATCAGCAACGCGTGGCCAATATATAAAATAACCTACCAGAAAGAAGAACGTAGCTAGACTCAGTAGATTCCCAATCCTTAATCCTTCTCTTCTAATAAGCATAAACGAATTGAATAAAAACATAATTACTACTACAATTGGAAGGAGAGTGAATATTACCACCGCTATAAAAAGTAATACTACACCCAAATTATAAACAAACTTATTACCTGCCGCATTATTAGTGATAAGTGCCATTACATAAAAAATAAAACTCAAACCTGTAGCTATAAAAAATATCCCTAGAAATAAATTTCTTCTGTCGAAATACAAAACCAATAAAAACAGGAACAGAAATACTACAAAAACTATAAACGAACCTATTATCATAAAAACCTCCCACTTATATATTTATATTATAGATTATATTGTAAACTAACAGACATGTCAATCGCACTTAAATATCAACAATAACCATCTGTAATTCTTCTTTTACAATTATCCACACAACAAATATAAAAATCGAGGAACATTAGATTTAACTATCGAAAGTTGCACTTTTTCTCAATTTTTCGATTATACCGTAATCTACTATTCCTCATATTATTTATTATTCCGTTCTCAACGCTTCTACTGGATTTTTCTTCGCTGCTATTCTCGATGGAATAATACTTGCGATAAGCGTTAGTACTAAACTAAGAGCTATTAACCCTATTGATGCTTGAGCATTTAATGACGCTGTGAAACTCTCCACTTCTAATCCCTTAGCAACAGCTCTACTAATAGGAATAGATAGAAGCATAGTCACCACTACACCTACAGTTCCTGAAATAAATCCAATTAATCCTGCTTCTGCGATAAAGATTCTTGTAATATCTTTTTTACGAGCACCGATTGCACGAAGAATACCAATTTCCTTCGTTCTTTCTACTACAGATACATACGTTAGTATCCCTATCATAATAGATGATACAATTAATGAAATTCCCGCAAATGCCGATAGGATTAACGAAATTGTATTAATCATCTGTGACATAATTGTTGTCATCTGCTTCGCCATATCCGCATATGTGATACTATATTTGTGATAATCTGAGCTGTCTGAACCATATTTCTCAGCCACTTTTTTATTAAAATTATTAATAACTTCTGCTATTTTATCACGATCATTGAAAGATTTTGGATAAA
>NZ_CAUSAI010000029.1:0-21646 GCF_963529685.1 uncultured Gemella sp. | reverse complement strand
TAGTAACAAAGGGTTATACCCACAGAGAAAACCACCCCTTTTCAGGGGTGGTCATCATTTATTAGAATAATATTTAAAGGTAGTTAATAATTTTCTATCGAATTTAAAAATTGAGTATTTTTTGATATATTCCTTTATTTATTATAATATTTTAGATATTCTTTACAGAATTGTCTAGCTGTTAATTTTCCGCTTTGTCTATCTGCGTAAGAAGAGCTAACAAATTTTGAAATTTTATCAGTATATTCAACTTTAGGTAAAGGTTTCTCAAGTACAGTATCTTTGTTTATTGCGAAAGTTGAAAAACAAATACCTACTAAACGAGTATGTCTTGTTTCATGGTTAAATGCACTTAGCTCAGCAAAAATTTCAACACTTCTAGTACCAACTCGAGAAATATAACTATCAATAATTAATGCTTCGTGTCTATGTACAACGTCTAAAAATTGATATGTATCAATACTTGCAGTAAAGAAGGGTAGGTGTGTATATCTACGTATTACTAAACCTTGTACATCATCAAGCCAGTATAGAGTTTGTCCACCGAATAATGTGTCATGTCTGTTCATATGGTTAGGATAAATAGTATGGAAGTTTTCAATCCTAGTATCTTTATAATTCATAACTTCTTGCATGAAAAAAGTTCTCCTTAAAATTTAATTTTACTAATGTCTAATATAAAATTAGAATACATATGTAATTGTAACATAAAAATACAATTTTATTAAGAAGATTGTTTATAATATATAGAAAAAAGATACCCATATATTTATATAAAAAATAGTGTAGCATAACCTTTACATTTTGTTAAAAAGTATATTATAATAAAATAAAATACAAATGAGGTGAAGAATAATGAAATATGAAACTATGTTAGAACGTTTTTTAGGATATGTTAATTTCAAATCAAGATCTAATGCTGCTAGTACGACAATTCCGTCTACTCCAGAGCAAAAAGATTTTTTACGTATGTTGAAAGGTCAATTAGAAGAACTGAATCTAAGCGATATAGTTTTAAACGAGGAAAATTGGTTTTTAACAGCAACATTACCAGCTAACACAGATAAGCCTTATGATAGAATAGGTTTTATTTCTCACGTAGATACAGCTGATTTTAATGTTGAAGGTATTAATCCACAAGTTATAGAAAACTATGATGGAGAAGACATTGTTTTAAATAAAGATTTAAATATTGTAATGACAAAAGAAGAGTTTCCTAATTTAAATAATTATAAGGGACTTACATTAATCACAACTGATGGAACAACTTTATTAGGTGCTGATGATAAGGCTGGAATCACGGAAATTGTTGAAGCTATTAAATATTTAAGTGAACACCCTGAAATAGAACACGGGGATATTCGTATTGCTTTTGGGCCTGATGAAGAGATTGGACGTGGAGCTGATCATTTTGATGCGAAAGGCTTTGCTACAGACTATGCATATACAATGGATGGTGGAGTTCTAGGAGAACTTCAATATGAAAGTTTCAACGCTGCGCAAATTACGTATAAAATTACTGGTGTAAGTGTACACCCTGGTACAGCAAAAGGTAAAATGAAAAATGCAAATATGATTGCTGCTGAATTAGCTTCATTATTTCCAGAAAAAGAAGTTCCTGAACATACTGAAGAGTATGAAGGATTCTACTTACTACATAATATGCAAGCTAGAATAGAAGAAGCTGAAATGGTTTATATTATTCGTGATCATGACAAAGAAAAATTCTTGGCTCGTAAAAAATTTGCAGAGGAAGTTGCAGCTAAAATTAATGAAAAATATGGAAATGTAGTAGAATATGAATTATATGATCAATATTATAATATGGGTGATGTAATTAAAGAAGATAAACGCTGCGTTGATGTAGCTGAACAAGCTATTAAAAATGTTGGTGTGACACCATTAATTATTCCAATACGTGGAGGAACTGATGGTTCTAAAATTTCTTACATGGGAATACCAACTCCTAATATTTTTGTCGGTGGAGAAAACTTCCATGGGCAATATGAATTCAGTTGCTTAGAACATATGAAAAAAGCAGCTGATACAATAGTGGAGATAGCTAAACTAGCAAAAAAGTAGAAAAAATCACACCTTGGTGTGAGAGATAAAAATAATTTGAAATATAACTTATAACTCTAATACTTATAAAAGTATTGGAGTTATAACTATTTGAAAATATGATAGTTATTGTAGCGGTTATTTGGGAAATAAAACTAACTGATAATTAAAATTATTGGGGAGTGACTCAAAAATCGTGATTTCGAAATCGATTTTGTCGAGTCACCCCCGCACAGTTTATTAGATATCTAAAAAGCTTTTATAAAGCGAATTTAGATATCAATAAACCACTGCGTCTATGAATTTTCATATAAACCTTGTTAAAATTTAGGACTTTTAGATCAGCCCCTTTGTTTCATATAAAAGTATTTTGAAATTAGAAAAAAATGATAAAAAATCATGCAATAGCCTCAAATATATGGTACAATAGTAATGTATATTAACTAAAAAATTGAAAGAGAGGATGGTTGTAAGATGACAAAAAAAACATTTTATGTTACAACTCCTATTTATTACCCAAGCGGTAACTTACATATAGGGCATGCGTATACAACAGTAGCGTGTGATGCTTTAACAAGATATAAAAAATTAAGCGGATATGATACATACTTTTTAACAGGTACAGACGAACACGGTCAAAAAATTCAACAAAAAGCTCAAGAAAAAGGTATTTCTGAACAAGCATATGTTGATGAAATGATTAAGGATATTAAAAAATTATGGGAAGCTATGGATATAGATTATAGTAAATTTATCCGTACTACAGACGACTATCATGAAAAAGCAGTAGCTGAAATTTTCGATAGATTAGTAGAAAAAGGTGATATTTATCTTGGAGAATATAAAGGTTGGTATTCTATTAGCGATGAAGAGTATTTCACTGAAACACAGCTTCAAGAAGTATTCAGAGATGAAGAAGGTAATATGATTGGTGGTATTGCACCAAGTGGAAATGAAGTAAAACTTGTTAGTGAAGAATGTTATTTCTTTAAAATGAGTAAATATGCGGATAGATTAGTAAAATACTATGATGAACATCCGGAATTCATTTTACCTGAAAGTAGAAAAAATGAAATGCTAAATAACTTCATCAAACCGGGATTAGAAGATTTAGCTGTTACTCGTACAACATTTGATTGGGGAGTAAAAGTAAAATCTAATCCTAAACATGTTGTATATGTTTGGATTGATGCCTTAGTTAACTATATTACAGCTTTAGGTTATGCAACAGGTGAGAGTGAAGAACTATTTAATAAATATTGGCCAGCAGATGTGCAAGTAGTAGGTAAGGAAATCGTACGTTTCCACGTGATATATTGGCCGATATTACTTATGGCATTAGATTTACCGTTACCTAAGAAAGTTTTCGCTCATGGTTGGTTACTTATGAAAGACGGTAAGATGAGTAAGTCTAAGGGGAATGTAGTAGATCCATATATGTTAATAGAGCGTTATGGATTAGATTCAGCACGTTATTACTTACTACGTGAAGTTCCATTTGGGCAAGATGGAATTTTCACACCTGAAAGTTTTATTGATAGAATTAACTCAGATCTATCAAACGATTTAGGAAATTTATTAAACAGAACTATTTCTATGATTAATAAGTATTGTAGCGGGGTAATTCCAAAATTTGTTGAACCAACTACTGAATTTGATAAAGAATTGGTTGACTTATCAAAAGAAGTTATTGCGGAGTATGCAGAATATATGGAAAATATGCAATTTTCAAAAGCTTTAGAATCAGTATGGAAGTTTATTTCTAGAACAAATAAATATATTGATCAAACTACTCCATGGATTTTAGCTAAAGATGAAGCTAATCAACCTGAATTAGATAAAGTAATGAACTATTTAGCTGAAAGCCTTCGTATAGCTACTATCTTAATTTCTCCTGCTTTAACAAAAGCACCAGCGGAAATTGCTAAACAATTAGGGATTAAAGAAGATTTATTAGTTTTTGAATCAGCTAAAACATTTGGTGTATTTGATGGATCTGTGAAAGTAGTAGAAAGAGCAACTCCAATCTTCCCAAGATTTGATAAAGAAGTGGAAGTAGAATATATTAAAGAACAAATGTCTCCTAAAGCACTTGCGAATCTAGAAACTGAATCAAAAGATGATACATATGTTGAACTTGCTGAAGAAATCACAATAGATAAATTCTTTGAAATATCTTTAAGAGTTGCACAAGTCTTAGAATGTGAAAAAGTTAAGAAAAGTTCTAAATTATTAAAATTCAAACTTGATTTAGGAAATCATCAAAGACAAATAGTTTCTGGTATTGCCAAATACTATGATCCAGCAGAACTTATTGGTAAAAAAGTTGCAGTTGTAGCTAATTTAAAACCAGTTAAACTGTGTGGAGAATTAAGTGAAGGAATGATTTTATCAGCAGAAAAAGATGGTATTTTACGAGTAGTAGAAATTAATGCTGATATTCCTAACGGAGCAGAAATAAGATAATAAAAAGGGGCTGACCCAAAAGTCCTAAATTTTAAAAAAGTGTATATGATAACTCATAGACGCAGTGGTTTATTGATATCTAAATTCGCTTTATGAAAGGTTTTTAGATATCTAATAAACTATGCGGGAGTGACTCGACAAAATCGATTCCTACGAAATCACGATTTTTGAGTCACTCCCTTTTTAGTTTTTTGGTATTATGTCGTTTACTCACAGGCGCTTACTCCTAGGAGTTTGCTCGTAATTTTAATTTCGTTTTTTCTTTTGTGTGAGGTTTGCCTAGTTATTTAACATATAATAATTTTACTTTAGAAAATAACCATATTACGTTTAAAATTGTTTAAAATGTGGTAAAATAATAGGGAATGTTTTTTTATGAAATAAAAGTAAAATATAAAGACGAGGAGTTAAATTTATGGTTATTCAATGGTTTCCAGGCCATATGGCTAAGGCAACAAGAGAAGTGAAAGAAAAGCTAAAATTAGTAGATATAGTTTTTGAATTAGTAGATGCACGTTGCCCACTTTCTTCACATAATATGTACTTAGATGAAGTAGTAAAAGATAAGAAAAAAATAATTATATTTAATAAGATTGATTTGTGTGATAAGGCTGAGACGGCTAAGTGGAAAAGTTATTTTGAAAGTAAAGGTTATACTGTAGTTTATACTGATGCAAAAAATAGTAATAATCTGAATAAAGTTATCGATAAAGCTAAAGAAGAACTTGCAGAAAAAATAGCACGTCAAGTAGCTAAAGGAATAAAACCAAGAGCGATTAGATCAATGGTAATAGGTGTCCCTAACGTTGGAAAATCAACATTTATCAATAAACTAATTAAGAAAAATGTAGCTAATACAGCTAATAAACCGGGTGTTACTAAAAAACAACAGTGGTTGAAGCTAAATAAAGATATAGAATTATTAGATACACCGGGTATTCTTATGCCTAAGTTTGATAATCAAGAAATTGGGAAAAAATTAAGCCTAATTGGTTCTATAAAGGATGATATTACGCCACTTGATGATGTTAGTTTATACTTAATAGAACTATTAAAGTATAATTACATAGAAAATTTAAATAATTTATATAAAATAAATGTTACTAGTGATGATGAAAATGTAACTATCATGGAAAAAGTAGCTGAAAAGAGATTCAAAAAAATTGGTGGCGACTATGACTACGATTCGACAATTAAGTTGTTGATTCAAGATTTTAGAACACAAAAATTCGGACTTATTACACTAGATAATTACAGTGATTTATTGAAAAAAGAGGAACAAGATGAAAATTAGTGAGGTAAAAGAACTCTTAAACCAGGAAAATATTTCCGAAGAAATATTAACTGAGTTAAAAAAAGATGAAAGAAGTGGAGTTCAGAAATTACTTGTAAGCTACACTAAAAAACAAGAAAAAAAACTTTTTTATAAAAAAGAGTATGAAAAAAAATCATTTTATGAAAATAAATGTTATAATAATGGGTGTAAGTATATTTGCGGAATAGATGAGGTAGGAAGAGGACCACTTGCAGGACCAGTAGTAGCCGCAGCGGTAATTTTAAAACAAGATAGCTATTTCGAAGGATTAAATGATTCAAAAAAATTATCAGAGAAAAAACGTGAAGAATTATATGAACAGATAAAAAAAGAGGCGGTAGCATATGCAGTTTGTGAAGTTGATAATATTGAAATAGAAAAATACAATATTTATAATGCGGCTCGTATTGCGATGCAAAGGGCAGTGGAAAAGTTAGAGGTTAAACCAGATTTCTTACTTATAGATGCTATGCCATTTGAGAATTATCCGATACCGAATTTTAGTATGGTAAAAGGTGATGAAAAAAGTGTTTCTATTGCAGCAGCTTCAGTGATTGCTAAGGTTTATCGAGATAATTTAATGAAAGAATATGCAAAAAAATATCCGTATTATGATTTTGAAAATAATGCTGGGTATGGAACAAAAAAACATTTAGACGGTTTAAAAGTACATGGTGTTACACCAATTCATAGAAGAGACTTTGAGCCAATAAAATCAATGATACAAGGAGGAAAAAATGAGTAATAATAATGGAATAAGTATTGCTAGAAATATACAAAAAAATAATAAAAAAAGTAATGCTCAGTTAAGTAAGAAAAATAATAAATCTACAAATACAAATAAAGTTGTAACTAAAGAACAAAGAAATAAAAAACAAGTAGCTAAAAATATAAATAATACAAATAAAGCTAAAATTCAACCAAATAAATCTAAAAAGTTAGCTAAGATTCGTATAACTCCATTAGGAGGAGTAGAAGAAGTAGCAAAAAACATGTACATGGTTGAAATTGGGGACGAGATTTATGTTCTTGATGCAGGGTTGATGTTCCCTGAAACAGAGATGATTGGTATTGATGCAGTTATACCTGATATTAGTTATTTAGTACGTAATAGACAAAAAATTAAAGGTATATTTTTATCTAATGGACATGTGAGTTCAATGGGAGCTGTGCCATATATTATAGATAAATTAAAATGTCCAGTTTATGGTTCTAAGTTAACTATTGATTTATTAAAAAATCATCTTAAACAACTAGGTATTAAAAGAAGAATTAAGTTTTATTATGTAAAAGATAATAATAAGTATGATTTCAACAATGCAAGTGTAACATTCTTCAAGACTACATACTCAATGCCAGACTCTTTAGGTATTTGTATTGAAACAAGTCAAGGGAATATTGTATATACTGGTGAGTTTAAATTTGATCAATCAGTAAGTAAAGGATATAAGTCTGATATCGTAAAAATTAGTACATTAGGTCAAAAAGGTGTTCTTGCTTTATTAAGTGACTCAAGTAATGCCAATGTTAAAGGTTATAATGTTCCTGAGAATGAAGCGGCAGAACAAATCGATAATGCATTTTATCAAGCTAATAAACGTATTATAGTTACGTGTTATGCGTCTAACTTTTTAACAATTTCTCATATAGTAAGAGCTGCATTAGCACAAAATAGAAAGATTTTACTTTTAGGTCAAGCTATTGAAGCCTCTATTAATACTGCTAGAAATATGAATTATTTACAAATTGAAGATAGTAATTTAATTTCTATTGACGAGTTAAAAAACTATCCACAAAATGAAGTATGTATTCTTTCTTCAGGTGATCAAGGTGAACCGATAGAAGCTATGAAAAATATTGCTGAGAAGAAAATAGATGGTATTCAAATCGAATCAGGAGATACTATTATGATTGCAGCTACACCTTCACCAAATATGGAAGTGATGTTATTCCAAACTCTCAACTTATTAGTTAAACTTGGGGCGAATGTAGTGACAGCTTCTAAACGTCTTCACGCTGCTAGCCATGCAACAAAAGAAGAGTTGAAAATGATGTTAAATATGCTTATGCCAAAACACTTTATTCCAGTTCAAGGAGAATTTAGAAATCTTCGCAAACATGCTGAAATCGCAGCAGAGACTGGGGTAGTTGCTGAGAACATTCATATCTTAGCTAAAGGAACTACTTTAGAGTTAAGTGGTAATAAATCTAAAACATTACAAAATAACGTACCAATTGGAAATATACTGGTTGATGGACGTGGTATTGGGGATGTAGAAGATAGTGTATTAAAAGATAGAAAACTATTATCAAATGATGGAATCTTCGTCGCTTCATATGCAATTAGTAAGAAAGAGAAAACTCTAGTAGGAAGACCGGTTATTCAAACTAAAGGTTTTGTCTATGTTAAGAAGAGTATGGAACTAATTAAAGAAGCGGAAGAAAAAGTAATTGAGTATTTAGAAAACAACCCAATTAAGAGTATTAGAGAGTGTGCGGCAGTAAAAGCTGAGATTAGAAGTATGCTTTCAAGCTTACTATATGATAATACTAAGAGAAAACCAATAATAATAATTAACTTTTCATTAGTTTAGTGATGAAATGTAACGGGAATTTAATATAGGGACAGTTCAAATACTGCGGTCAGATTTTATTTGAATTACCCTTGTTGTTCCCGTTTTTAGTCTATTTTAAAGGGGTGGAAAAATGTCAAAAGTTATTGCTCATATCGATATGAATTGCTTTTATGCTAGCGTAGAAGAAAAATATAACCCTGAACTAAAAGGAAAACCTTTAGCAATAGCAGGAGAAGTGAAAACGAGACATGGAATAATAGTAACTTCTAATTATGAAGCTAGAAAATTAGGGATAAAAACAACAATGCGTGTAGGTGATGCTAGGAAAATTTGTCCTAATATAAAAATTCTTCGCCCTGATATGCCTAAATATCAACAAGAATCTAAGTTGATTTTTGATTTAGTACGAGAATATACGGATAAAATTGAGATAGTTTCTGTTGATGAGGCATATATAGATTTGAGTGATTTTTCAGAGCCTATAAAAGTGATAGCTACTATCCAAAGAAGGATTTATAAGCAATTAGGTATGCCTTCTTCAGTAGGTGTTTCCTTTAATAAATTTTTTGCGAAAATGGGATCTAATTTAAAAAAGCCACTTGGTTTTTCCATTGTAAATAAAAAAAACTATAAAGATATTCTTTGGGATTTGGATATAGGAGAAATGCATGGTTGTGGGAAAGCTTCTACTAAAAAATTGAAAAAAATAGGGATAAACACAATTGGTGATATTGCAGAAGCCAATGAGGTAATTCTTCATAGTCTATTAGGTGTTCAAGGTTTAAGACTTAAGAATAAAGCAAATGGAGAAGGAAATAATGAGCTAAAATATACAGTTGATAGAAAATCTATTGGAAATTCAAAAACATTTTCTAGTGATTTAATAGATGAAGACGATATACTAAAAGAAATCAAAAAATTGAGTCAGAAAGTCAGTTCGAGAGTTCAATCTCGTAACTATGTAGGAAATAATGTTTCGATAATGGTTAGATTTAGTGATTTTAAGACAATTACTAGATCTAAGAAGATTCCAGAATTTATTTCTAGTGAGAATGATATTTTTAATTATGCATGGGAACTTTTGCTTGAACATTATGATTTCAGTCGAGGAGTTAGGCTTTTAGGAGTATCATTGAATGATATTAAAAAATCTAAAGAATTAAAAGTTCAACTCGATATTTTTGACAAAAAAGATTATAAAGAAGAAGAGAAATTTAGAAAACTTTCTAAAAAATTAAAAGCTGAATTTGGGGATAACATAATAACTGATTTTGAGAGTTTTGATAACAGAGGGAAGACAGTAATTACGACAAGTTTTAGTAAAGATTTTTTAGACTAAAATAAAGAAGGAGATAAGATGTTAGCAATTAATAAAAGATTACAATTAGTGGCTGAGTATGTAGAAAATAGAAGATTAGCAGATATTGGTAGTGATCATGCATATTTACCTATTTATTTAGCTAAAAAGGATAAAATTGATTATGCAGTCGCTGGGGAGATAGTTGAAGGTCCGCATAAAGTATCTATAAAAAATGTTAAAGAAGAGGGCTTGGTGGGAACTATAGATTGTCGTAAGGCGGCAGGTCTGGATGCAATTGAACTAAGTGATAACATTGAAGTGATTACAATTTGTGGTATGGGTGGAAAGTTAATTGCAGATATACTAGAAAAAGGAAAAGAGAAACTTGCTAATAAACCAAATTTAGTATTGCAGCCTAATGTTGGAGAGAACTTTGTTAGAGAAAAATTACAACAATTAGGATATAAAATAACAGCAGAGAACATTATTGAAGAAGATGGGCATATTTATGAAATCATCGTTGCAAAGCCAGGTGAGATGAGTTTATCAGAGGATGAAATTAATTTTGGAAAGTACTTGATGATAGAAAAAAATGAATTGTTTATAAAAAAACAAAAACAAGAACTATCAAAGATTGAATATATTTTAAATCAATTAGAAAAAGCAAATGAAGTTCAAGAGAACAAGGTTTTTGAATTTAAAAATAAATATGCCAAAATATTAGAAATTATTTCTTAATATTTTATTTCAAAAGGAGGGAAAGGTATGTTGCAATCTCTACATGATGAAAGTGAAGCTAAAAAATTATTGAATTTTAGTGTAAAAATAGCGAAGAGTATGTTAGCTTATGGTGCAGAGGTGTATAGGGTAGAAGATACAGTAAATAGAATTTATAAATCATTTGATAATATTAAGGCTGCTAATAGTTTAGTTACGTATAATTTCGTTATTGTTTCATTTGTTTATGATGATAACACTTATACTGCGATGCGTAGAGTTGTTTTAGGGGACCGTGATTTAGAAAAAATTGCACTTTTGAATGATATATCTAGAAAAATGGTGATGGGTGGTTGTACGTTAGATTATGCATTTAAAAAAATGAAAGAAATAAAGAATAGAAGAAGATATTCAACAGCTTCGGTGATTATTGCTTTAACTTTATCAGCACCATTTTTTGCAATTATGTTTGGAGGAACATTCAAGGATAGTTTATATTCATTTTTTATTATGGCGGTGCAGGCAGTTTTCTTAATTCTAACTGCAAAATATAAACTCACATCTTTTGTGAGTAATTTTTTAGGGGCATTTATAGCTACTGTGTTGGTTATGGTATTGAATAAGTTCTTTTTAATTTATAATCCTTTTAGCATTATTATAGTCAGTTTAATGCCCCTTGTACCTGGGGTTCAGGTTACAAATGCAGTTCGTGACTTTATGGCAGGTGATTATTTATCTGGAATGATTGGTATTCAAGCGGCAATTTTTGTGTCGACTGCTATTGCTCTTGGTGTTGTTATGGGATTAAAATTGGTGTAAGGAGAGAATTATGGAAAACAGTGTTTTTATACAGTTTATAGCGGGCTTTGTAGTTAGTATAGCTTTTGCGATTTTTTTTAATGCACCTAAAAAATCTTTGTTTACTTGTGGGTTTATTGGTGCTATAGGTTGGCTAGTTCAAGTGGTAACTAATTTGTTATTGACAGATGTGGTGGTAAGTAGTTTTTTAGGAGCGGTTTGTGTAGGTATTCTTTCTACCAATGCTTCTAGAATTTTGAGACTGCCGGCTACGATATTTATTTATACAGGTATGGTTCCTTTGGTTCCAGGTTATGGAATGTATAATACTATGCAAAATATTGTAACTAAAAATTATGGAGTAGCTTCAAAAGTCGGCATTGAGACGATTCTTCAAGCTGGTGCAATTGCAATGGGGATACTATTAGCTTCTGTATTTTCAGCATCAATTCAGAGGGTAAAAATTCAAAGAAAAAGATAAAAATGCTATAATAGAGGTATTGGAAATTTATAAAAGGAGGTAAGTAGTATTATGGAATATATACTATACTTTGCAGAAAGTTGTCCAGATACAGCACCATTTAAAGAAAAGTTGTCAGAATTAGAAATAACATACAAAGAAGTAGAGGTTATGTCTTCGTTGAGAAATTTTAAAGAATTCTTATATGTTAGAGATACATATTCACAATTTGAAGGAATAAGAGGTAATATGAAAATCGGTATACCTTGTTTAGTTATTAGTGAAAGTGAATGTATATTAGAAATTGATGAATTAACTAATATTAGAAAATAAACAGCAATAAACTTCAAAATATCATTTATTAGACTGTGTGTGGAAAGTACATAAAGATAAGTGATGAGTTTAGTGATTTGGAGTTTGTCATTAATCTCTTGCTTTTTATTTTTAAATTTGATATAATTAATGAATGCTAGGTGGGGAGTTAGCGGTGCCCTGTACTTGCAATCCGCTTTAGCAAGACCGAATACCGAGATGCGGGTAGAATAGGGAATGTCGAGTTTAACACGTAATGTTGAGACTAAGGCACCTTACGACGCAATACTTATGAACCATGTCAGGTCCGGAAGGAAGCAGCATTAAGTGAGTTTATTGTGGGTGTGAGTTTTTGTTGAGGTTGAGTTGTCGATTAGACTAACGGTTTTTTAATCTATTCAAGTCTCGGTTGCATATAGTATAAATCGATGATATCTAAAAGTAATAAACTTTTGGATTTTTTTGTGTGAAAAAGAAAAAATATATAAAGGAGAGAACATATGTATCAAGGGAAAAACTTTTCTGAACGTGCAGGTATATTTATTAATTTATTGTTGCCTGTTTTAGTTTATCAAGTAATTTCGTATTCATCAGGAATGATTGGAACGTTTATGGCAGGACATTATAGTTCTACGGATCTTGCTGGGGTAAGCATGGGTGTTAATATTTGGAATCCAATTATGTATACTTTAAATGCGATTGTTTTAGCATTAATTCCAATAGTTTCACAATTAATAGGAAAAAATAAAGAAGAAGATATTCCTACAGTTGTTAGACAGTTTCTTTATATAGCGGTAATAATAAGTATTATCCTTGTTATTGGATTAAATACACTGGCCACACCGATTGTTGATCGATTAGGTATGGATAGTAGCATAGCAGAAATAACAAAAAAATATCTGTTTTACGAAAGTTTTGGAGTACTTTCAATCTTCTTATATGTAGTTTTACGTTCATTTATAGATAGTTTAGGATTAACTAAATTATCTATGATAATGATGATTATATCAGTACCTATAAATGTATTTTTCACATATAGTTTCATTTTTGGTAAGTTTGGTATGCCTGAACTTGGTGGAGCGGGAAATGCTATTGCGGTATCAGTGACCTATACGGTATTGTTTTTCATTGCTTTATTTTTAACTTTAAAACATCCGAAAATTAATAAATATAAGATTTTTGAAAGAGAAAGGGTAAAATTTAAATATTGGAAGGAAATATTTAAATTAGGTATCCCTATTGCTTTAGCTACGGCTTTAGAAACTGTGGTATTTTCTACATTATCTCTTATGGTTTCACGTTTTGACACTACAGTTATAGCTTCGCATCAGGCGGCACTTAATTTTTCTGGATTCTTATATACTTTACCAGTAAGTGTGGCCAATGCTGCGACTATAATTATAGCTTATCATGTAGGGGCGAAAGATTTTAAAATGGCAAAGTATTATACAGTACTTAGTGTCATACTAGGTATGTGTTCTTCATCAATTGCAGGTATAATAGTACTATTATTTGATAAAAAAATTCCATATTTATATAGTAATGATAGTGGGGTTATTAATTTAACAGCTCATTTACTTTTATTTGCGATAGGCTTTGCAATTTGCGATTCATTCGCATCAGCATTAGCAGGTGTATTACGTGGATACAAAAAAGTAGTACCAATATGTGTGGTTATGTTTGTTGGTTATTATCTAGTTGGAATTCCTTGTGCATATTATTTTGTTTTTAAAATGGGAATTGGCATAGAAGGATTATGGATAGGTTGGATAATTGGACTTGCTGTTTATGCATTAGGTGTATTATTCTATTATTTATATATGAGAAGAGGGATTAAGAAAAAAATAAATTTAGCTAATTAATAAAAAAGGTTTTGCGGTATGACTAAATACTGTAAAATCTTTTTTTATACTTGTATAAGCACTTGACTATTGTTTTAAAAAACTATATAATGTGATTATTAAAACTAGATTATAAGGAGGTAAGTATTTGAACAGAGTATATCCAAAATGGTCAGAATTACCTAATATTGATTTATATTTAGACCAAGTTTTACTGTATGTTAATCAATTAGATAGTTCTTTTATTATAGATGATGATAAGGGATTAACTGCAGCGATGATTAACAATTATGTTAAAAATGGTCATTTAGATAAACCGATTAAGAAAAAATATAATCGAAGACAATTAGCAAGATTAATAGTTATTACATGTTTGAAAAATGTTTTTTCTATCCAAGAAATTAGTAAAACAATTAATAGTTTGACTATTGAAGAAAGTTCTGAAACAATGTATAACAACTTCGTAATGTGTATGAATGAGGAAAAAAGAGAAGGATTACCAGAAGTAATAGTTTCAGCTTGTGATACTGTGAGATTGTATAAGAAGACACATGATTTAGTAGAAAAAATAGTATAAAATGCTTGGAGGTATATTATGGAGTGGAAGATTGTAGTTGATACTGCTTGCGATTTTAGAGAAATTCCTAACAAGGCAGAAAATGTTACTTATGAGAGAGTTCCGTTCTCATTACAAATTGAAGATAAAGTTTTTGTTGATACATTAGACTTAGATATTGATAAAATGATGGAAGAAATGTATGCTAGTTCAGAATCAGCAAGATCAGCATGTCCTAGTCCAGAGGCGTATTTAGCTGCTTATAGAGGGGCGAAAAATGTTATAGTACTTACTTTAACTGGAGCAATGTCTGGAAGTTATAATAGTGCTATTATTGGTGAAAAGATGCTAAAAGAAGAAAATGAAGATGTTAATATTCATATCATTGATACTCTTTCTGCAGGTGGAGAAAATGATTTATACCTTCTTAAGATAAATGAGCTAATAAAAGAGGGGTTATCTTTTGATGAAGTAGTCTCTGAAATGAGGAAATATCAAGAAAATTCTAAACTTATTTTCGTACTAGAAAAAGTTGATAATTTGGTAAAAAATGGTCGATTAAATAAACTTGCTGCGGCTGTTGTAGGGTTATTAAATATGCGCATGGTTGGTGAAGCAAGTGATGAAGGAACGTTGCATTTACTTCACAAAGTTCGTGGTGAGAAAAAAGCTGTTTCTACAGTAGTAGATGAAATGATTAAAGCGGGCTATAAAGGTGGTAGAGTTGTTGTCACTCATAGAAACAATGAAGATATTTGCAAAAAAATCCAAGATAAATTAAAAGAAAAGTTCTCAAATATAGAGTTTATGATTGTTCCTACTTCTGGTATCTGTAGTTTTTATGGAGAAGAAGGTGGAATGCTTTTAGGATACGAAATATAGGAAATAAATCTTAATAGTATCATATGAAATTATGGTATTTAGAGATAATAAAAGAGAAGAAGTTATTTACATTATGTAAAAACTCCTTCTCTTTTTAAAATTTAACTAACTCTGTTTAGCTCTTTTTTTATGTTTTCGAAATTTCCCAATTAAAAAACCAGTCCCTTGACCACAAAGGCTGAAGAATATATATCCTAAACCATATATAAGAATATCGAAGTTTAAAATAATTAAACAAGATATAATGTAAAAAATTCCTATAATAAATGAGAAAATATAGCTAAAGTCTTCTTTGTTATATGCATATAAAAATGAGATTAGAAAACTAATAACTGGGTATAAAATAATTAAAAGCAATATTATCATACCTGATCTATTTGATATAAAATAAGAACACAGAGGGAGTATTATAAATAAAAAGAAAGAAAAAATTAAATATGGTACTTTTTCTAAAAATTTCTTCATCATCTGCCTCCTAATTATAGTGTTATTCTATCATATATTGAGCTAAAAAACAATAAACAAATATATAAGTGATACACCGCAGAATTGAAATCACTTTCAAAGTGTGATATTATAAATGTAGCAACAAATGAGAGGGGAACAAAATAATGAAATTTTTTATCGATACAGCAAATGTAGAAGATATTAGAAGTGCTAATGATTTAGGTGTAATTTGCGGGGTTACTACAAATCCATCTTTAATTGCAAAAGAGGGGAGAGATTTTACTGAGGTAATCAAGGAAATTACAGCAATAGTTAATGGCCCTATTAGTGGGGAAGTAAAAGCAACTACTACTGATTGGCAAGATATGATAGCTGAAGCAAGGGAAATAGCGAAGATTCATCCTAATATGGTAGTAAAAATACCTATGACAGAAGATGGTTTAAAAGCTGTTAATGTGCTGAAAAAAGAGGGGATTAAAACTAACGTTACATTAATTTTCAGTCCAACTCAAGCACTTCTTGCAGCAAGAGCAGGAGCAACATATGTATCACCATTTTTAGGAAGATTAGATGATATTGCAAGTAATGGGTTGCTGTTAATAGAAGAAATAGTTGAGATCTTTGCCAATAATGATATTGATACGCAAATTATAGCAGCGAGTGTAAGAAATCCAATTCATGTTGTGGAATGTGCTAAATTAGGATGTGATATTGCTACTGTTCCTTATAGTGTAATTAAGCAAATGATTAAACATCCTTTAACAGACATAGGAATTGAAAAATTTAAGCAAGATTATTATAAAGTATTTGGTGAATAGAAAATAAACTAGTTTTGTAGTCAAAAAAATATATCTCTTTTAAAAAATTTTTTAAAAAATTGTATTTTATACTAGAAATATTTATAAAGTAATGTTATAATATATTTTGTTGTATGAAAAAGTTGTTAAGATTAAATTTTATAGGAGGTTATATTAATGCGCGTAAATGTAACATTAGCTTGTACAGAATGTGGTGATAGAAACTACATTACTAAAAAGAACAAAAGAAATAATCCAGACCGTATTGAACTTAAAAAATACTGTCCAAGATTAAAAAAAGTGACTTTACACAGAGAAACTAAATAATAAAGTTAGAGAAGCCTTAAAGTATCAACGTTTAAGGCTTTTTGTTTTTCTACTTGAATACCATTTGAATGCCATACAAAAAACCGCCAATAAATTAATACTGACGGATGAGAGCATTCAGCTCTAGTTATGATTTGCGATAGATACAATTAAGTATCTATGTTAGTAATTATATTGTATTATAAATAGGGATGAAAGTCAAATTTTAGGTATTAAAAAATAGATTTTTAATACCGTTTTCTATAATTTTTATTATGTCATCATTAACTCTAACTTTTGTTAAGGGGTCTAAATTATCCTTACGCTTGAAAATTTTATTTTTGTCTATAGTAGTAATAGCATCTATCTTTATATATGTATCTTTATCGAAATCTTTAATGTACTTTTTTACTCTATCTTTTGCATTTTCCACTATATTTCTTTCTAATAGTACTTTTTGATAAAAAGTTTTTAGTTGATGTAAATCTTCAGTAAATGGTTCTCCATTTCTTTCCCTTTCTTCTAATTTATTTAAATCTGATTCAATTTTGTTCATATTTTTATCATTTAATTTAATTTGTTCTTCAAGATAATCTAATGTCAGTGAAGCTAATCCCCTAGAAATACCAGCAGTTAATTTTATATTTTGTTTTCCCTCTTTAGAAGTTAAGGGAACAACAGTAATTGTATTATCTTTCTTACTATCATTTTTGTTTAGTGTTATTGCATAATGGTAAGAAGAAAATTCAGAACCATAATTTATACCAAAATCAACATATACTAAAGTACCTTGTGGGAAAACCAAGTTTCGTCTTCTTTTTCCTAGAACGTCCCTTTCAAGTTGTGTGGCATAATTCCCCATACTAGATCCTAATCTTTTAGTTTTAAAGTGATTTGGATTTTTTTTTGTTATATTTTTTATCTTTTCTGTCGATTCTTCTAATTGCTCAATATTTCTTTCTTCTAATCGTTCTTTGTCCATAATAATACTCCCTAATATAATGATAAATAGATTGAGGAAAACTTAATAATCTGATTTATTACTTTTTAGTATATTACATAAAAATTCAGCTAATATTTTCTACAATTACATTTTTTACTATTAATAATTTTAACTTATTAACAGACTTTTATTGATTTATTTCAAGTATATTATATCTTATAAAATAGAGAAAATAAAATATAAAGTAATACGAGTATCTGAAATTATAAAAAATGTTAATTGACTTACTATATATTAAGTGATAATATGTTCAGTAAGGAATTTTAACAAGAACTTACAAAAGAAATTCGTAATTTAGTTAAAGAGGTTTTACAAGATGAGATTAAACAAGATAAACTTGACTATAGTCCATTATCTTTTGACTTATAAAATTAGAATAAATTTTAGAAATTTTTGTAAAATACCTTTACAAATGAAAGGAAAAATATTATACTATATATTATCCAATAAAGATAATATTATTTTTCCTACAGATATTTCTTGATTTTCAAAAGAATTCTTTAGTAAAGCTAACAAAATTAGAAAAACAAAAGAAATTTTAAAAAAATTAAAAAAGTTGTTGACAAACTACAATATGTATTATATAATTAGTACATAAGTTAATAACAAGTATTTATGCGGGTGTAGTTTAGTGGTAAAACCTCAGTCTTCCAAACTGATGTTGTGAGTTCGATTCTCATCACCCGCTCCATTTTTTTATTTAGAGATTTTTCCACAGTAGCTCAGTTGGTAGTAGCATCTGACTGTTAATCAGAGGGTCGCAGGTTCGAGTCCTGCCTGTGGAGTAAAGTACGGCTGTGTATGCAGCCGTATATTTTTTTGTTTAAAATCTCGCTAAATATTATTATCGTAGGAAAAATTATGTTATAATAGTTCATGGTATATGAACTTTTATCGAGTTGAATTTTATATAGTTTAAAAGTTGAAGTTTAAGAAAATAAAGAGAATTTTATAGGAGATTTTTATGTTTTTAGATGAGGTAAAAATATTCGTCCGATCAGGTGATGGTGGGAATGGATTAGTAGCATTTAGAAGAGAGAAGTATGTTCCAAAAGGTGGACCAGCTGGTGGAGACGGTGGACGTGGAGCGAACGTTGTATTCATCGTTGATGAAGGCCTAAGAACTTTCATGGATTACCGTTATCAGAAGAAATTCGTAGCGCCTAATGGTGAGAACGGAATGAGTAAAGGTATGCACGGTAGAAAGTCAAAAGATTTATACTTAAAAGTGCCACCAGGAACTGTAATTCGTGATACTGATACTGGAGAAGTATTAGCAGACTTAGTAGAACATGAGCAAGAAGTAGTAGTAGCTCGTGGAGGACGTGGAGGACGTGGAAACTGTCGTTTCGCAACACCTTCAAACCCTGCGCCAGAAATTGCTGAAAATGGTGAACCGGGAGAAGAAAGAAATCTTACATTAGAATTAAAACTTATGGCGGATGTAGGTCTTGTTGGATTCCCTTCTGTTGGTAAATCAACATTATTATCGATAACATCAAAAGCAAAACCAAAAATTGCTGATTATCACTTTACAACATTAGCGCCAAATCTTGGAGTTGTAGAAACAAAAGATCACAGAAGTTTTGTTATGGCTGATCTTCCAGGATTAATCGAAGGTGCTAGTCATGGAGTAGGACTTGGACATCAGTTCTTACGTCACATTGAAAGAACAAAGGTTATTGCACACGTAGTAGACATGTCTGCAACTGATGGTCGTGATCCATATGAAGATTATAAAATTATTAATCAAGAGTTAGCTGAGTACAATATGAGACTTTTAGAAAGACCTCAAGTAGTTGTAGCTAATAAGATGGATATTCCAGTAGCTAGTGACAATCTTAAAGAATTTAAAAAACACTTAGAAAATGATGGTGAAGAAGTAGATATCGTTGAAATCTCTGCATTTACACGTAGTAATATCGATAACTTACTTTATAAAATAAGTGATATACTAGATAATACAGATCCAAATATGTTATATGAACTTGATACTGAAGAAGAAAGTATGGAAAATAGAGTTCTTTATAAACATAAACCTAAGGATGAGACATTCAAGATTACTCGTGATGATACAGGGGCTTATGTAGTAAGTGGACCTGGTATTGAACGTGCTTTCTTAATGACTGATTTCAACCGTGATGCTTCTGTTAGACGTTTTGCTCAACAAATGCGTTCTATGGGTGTAGATGATGCTTTACGTGAAAGAGGATGTAAAAACGGTGATACGGTTAAAATTCTTAAAGGTGAGTTTGAATTCGTAGAGTAGGAGATAACCACTGTGGATAAAGAAAAAGTTTATTATATAATTAGAGAAGATGTATTACCAGAAGCTGTAAAAAAAACATTAGCTATGAAAAAAGCTTTAGAAGATGATTCAAAGTTATCAATTTTAGAAGCTTCGAAGAGATTTGATTTAAGTAGAAGTGCATTTTATAAGTATAAAGATACAATTTTTCCGATTCAAGATGTGAAAAGACAATCAATTCTATCGTTATCTATAGATGTTGATGATATTCCAGGAATATTGGGTAAAATTTTATCGGTTGTTAATGAAGCCAAGTGCAGTGTACTTACTATTCATCAAACGGTGCCGATAAACGCAAAAGCTACGATAATTATTTCTTTAGAGCTTAGTTCGGGTGATATAAATATAGAAAAATTAAATAAACGAATTAAAGATCTCGAGTTTGTTAATTCAATTAAAGTAATTGGGTTAAGCATGTAGAGATAGTTTAATAAAGATGAAATGTAGGAGAACAGGGTAGGGAAGTCAGTTTCCTATGCTTGTTCTCCTTTTATTTTAGAAAGGTGAATTATGCAAAAAAATGATGTATTCGAAGGGAAGGTTATAGATTATACCCACGATGGTCTTGGTGTAGTTAAAATTGATAATTTTCCAATTTTTATTGAAGATGTTATAGAAGGTGAAGTAATCGAGTTTAAGATAATTAAATTAAAGAAAAATCTTGGTTACGGAAAAGTTCTTAACATTATTAAAAGTTCTAAAAATAGAGTAGATGGAATTCCGAAGACTTCAGGGGCAAATTTAGTTCATATGAACTATGAAGAGCAATTGAAGTTTAAGAAGAAAAAAGTTCAAAATGTTATGGATAAAACACTTGGTAAAGATTCTATTGAAGTTTTAAATACGCTAGGAATGGAAGACGGATATCATTATCGTAATAAGTCTGTGATTCCAGTACAAAAAGTTAATGGCGAAGTTAAGATGGGGTATTATAAACCACGAAGCCATGATGTTGTTAATATAGAGAAATGTTTTATTCAATATGATGAACACAATGTATTAATGAACAAATTACGTAGTCTAATCTCAGAGCTTAACTTATCTGTTTATGATGAAAACAATCACTCAGGTGCTATTAGACATATTATGTTCAGAACAAATACCCTGAAAAGTGAAATCATGGTAGGTATTGTAGCGAAGGAGAAGTTTAATAAACTAGATGAATTCGTTGAAAAAATATCTAAATTAGATGATAGAATTGTTAGCATTATGCTAAATATTAACGATAAGAAGACAAATGTAATCTTTGGTGATAAAACTGAAAATCTTTTTGGTAAGGATTATATAACCGACACATTAGACGGAATAGAATTTAAGATTTCACTTCGTTCATTTTATCAAGTAAATCCAGTTCAAACAGAAGTATTATATAGTAAAGCGTTGGAACTTGCAGAATTAAAAGAAACTGATACGATAATCGATGCTTACTGTGGTATTGGAACAATCAGTCTATTCGCAGCGAAGAAAGTTAAGAAAGTATACGGTATTGAAATAGTAGAAG
>NZ_CAUSAI010000028.1:0-22485 GCF_963529685.1 uncultured Gemella sp. | reverse complement strand
GAATGTAGTTGGGTTTACGCCCTGTGAGACTAGAACGTTGCCAGGCAACAGTGAGAACCTTCCTTTTGGAAGGTTCTTTTTTATATAATAAATAAGTTATTATACAAAAAAGAATTAAGGTAGTTTTCTATATAGTTGTAATTAAAATTTCAATAAAAAAAACTACTCAATAATATGGTAATAGCCCCCAAAATTTGGACAAATTTTGGAGGGCTATTTATTATGAAATTAACAGATAAAAATAAGATAGAAATGTATAGACTTAATAAAGAAGGATACTCATACAAGGAACTATCTAAAAAGTTTAAAATTAATCCTAGTAGTGTAAAGTATATGGTCAGATTAGCTGATTTACATGGTGAAACAGTACTAATTAAGGGAAAAAATAATTACTATCCAGCAGAACTAAAACTAGATATAATCAATGAAGTTTTAATATTAGGGAATTCTATAGTAGCTACTTCATTAAAGTACGCATTACCAAATCATGGTTTACTATGTAATTGGATTTCAAAATTTAAAGAAAACGGGTATAATATACTAGAGAAACCGAAAGGAAGACCTAGTAAGATGAAAAATAATAAAAAGATAGAAAAAAATGAATTGTCAAAAGTAGAACAATTAGAGAAGGAACTTGAGTACCTACGTGCGGAAAATGCAGTTTTAAAAAAGTTGAGGGAGATAAGGTTAAAACAATCTCAAACGAAGAGAAAACAAAAATAGTAGAAGAATTAAAGGAAACACATAGATTAAATATACTATTAAAAATTTTAGGCTTATCTCGTTCATCATATTATTATACAAAAAATAAAGAAGATAAAGATAAAAAAAATAAAAGTATAGAAGAAGCTATTAAATCTATTCAGGAAAAGAACAAACTAAGATATGGTTATAGAAGAGTAACATCAGAACTTAGAAACATGGGATTTTTAGTAAACCATAAAAAAGTTTTGAGATTGATGAGAAAACTAGATGTATTATCATTCGTAAGACCTACTAGAAAATACAATTCTTATAAAGGAGAGACTGGGAAAATCGCAGACAATATAATAGATAGAGATTTCTTCGCTTCAGAACCATTAAAGAAATGTTATACCGATGTAACTGAATTCAAAGTTGGAGAGGATAAGGTATATTTAGCACCTATAATTGATGGATATAATGCAGAGATAATAGCGTATAGTGTTTCATTTTCACCTAACATGGCACAACAATATGAAATGTTATCGCAACTTCAAAATGAAAGATATGATGGTATGATATTACATAGTGATCAAGGTTGGCAATATCAACATATTGAATATAGACAATTCCTTAAAGTGAAAGGAATTACACAATCAATGTCTAGAAAAGGAACATCAGCAGATAACGCATTTATGGAATCCTTTTTTGGAGTTTTAAAATCTGAAATGTATTACGGATTCGAAGATACTTTTAAGAATAAATATGAATTAAAAGAAGTCATTATAGATTATATAAAGTATTATAATGAAGAGAGAATAAAATTGAACTTAGGTGGAGTAAGTCCTGTAAATTACAGGGAAATGAATAGAAACTAATATAAACAAAAAGAAACTTTCATTCCCTTTTACAGTTTAGATTTTCCTCCTATTTAATCAAGGACAAGGGCTACGCCTTTTAAAAATCCTTGACTAAATAGTTCAAAAAATCTAAAATAACTGTAAGGAATGAAAGTCACTAAAAGTAATAAAATTTACTGACTTTAAAGTTTAAAATACTAAACAAAAATAACTTAATATTTTGTCCAACTTTTTGGGTGCAGTACCTATATGTCGAGTAGTTTTTTTATTAGTATTATTTGCTTGTTCTGTGGATGAATGGTTTTCTTTCGGCTGGTTTAATTTCACCCATAACTGAATAAATATTAGTTTCTGTAGCTAACAGAGCATGTCCACAAGGTGCTTCAAAAGGAATTTCTCCTAATTGACACCAACGGTTTTCTTTCAGGTTGTATACTAATTCTTTTTTATTCCACTTATATTCACTTACTGGACGTCTGAAGTATGCGTCACGGTATTTTGCGTGATCTTCACCTTTTAACGTAGTTAAATTGAATACTGCGTCTTTCCAAACATCTTTATTGAAACCACCTACTACAAGTAGCTCGTGATCATTTAAAGGAGCCCAATCAGCACCTAGTAGTGATATTTCTTCATTATCTATTACAACATCAGCAAGTTTAGTCCATTCTTTAGTTGTTAAATTTACTTTATATCCATCGCTATAAGTTTCACTGGCTCCACCACCGAACACGTATAGTTCATCATTATATACATAACTTACTGCTTGATTACGTAATTTCCCAGGAAATTCTGAAAATACTTCAAATTTTTTAGTTGCTAAATCATATGCATAAAGTTCATTGTTGTTTGATCCATTAATTGATCCGATACCGAAGTATAATTTATTTTCGTGAATTCTAGCGATAATATTTTCAACAGTAAATGGAAGTGTATCAACAACTTCTACTTTTAATTTATCTTCAACTACAGCGAATGCTAAAAGCTCTGATGAAGTTTCATTTTTTGTTGCGATATAGTATAGAGTGTCATTATATACAGCACTTGGTCCATATGCTAATGGATAATCGAATTGAATTTGATCAAGTAGTTTGACACCTTCTGCTGTTTCTTCATAAAGATATACATCTTTGTGATTTACTTTTACTCCGCCGTCAACAGGAAGGCCACCAGGAAAATTAGCCCCACCACCGAAAATAAGTTTATTTCCTATAACTCCTTTAACTAACCCTGCTGTCCCTATATTTTTTTCGTAGCCTTTTTGCGGTGCTACAGTGGCTATATTAACCCATTTTAATTCAGTACTCATTTTAGTACCTCCCTATTAATTATTTTAAAATCAAACGTTTACATCGATATTTTTTGATAAAGGAAGGGATAAACTTTAAATGAATGCTTTAGATTTATCAACTTCCATATATTATTAATTATTTAAAATCTGCTTCTTTGTCTACTAATACATATACGCTTGGATGATTTTTAAGAATGGTACAAGGTATATTCTCAGTTATTTCATTACCTTCTACTAAACTTCTAACAGCATCTTGTTTAGCTTTTCCGAATGCTAATAGAATAATGTGTTTCGCACGCATAATATCTTTAATACCCATAGTCATTGCTTGTTTAGGAACAAGGTTTATATTACCATCGAAAAATCTAGAGTTAGCTTGAATAGTTTCTTCTTTTAAATCTACAACATGAACTCCAGCATCAAATGGTGTTCCTGGCTCATTAAATCCGATATGCCCATTTCCGCCTATACCAAGAATTTGCACGTCAATTTTCGCTTTATTAAGTTCCTCTTGATAAGATTTAACCGCTAGTTCTAAATCTGAAGCTGACGCATCAGGTACATGTGTATTTTCTTTATCAATATCAACATGATCAAATAAATTTGTTTCCATGAATTTATGGTAACTTTCTGGATGATCGTAGCTAATTCCCACATATTCATCTAAGTTGTATGATTTAATATTTTTATAGCTGAAATTTCCAGCTTTGTAGTCAGCAATCATTTCTTCATATAGGTCTGTAGGAGTAGAACCAGTAGCTAGACCTAATGTAGAATTTTCATCAACTAAACCTTTTAAAATTTTGTATGCTTCTTGTGAAGCTTCTTTTTTTGTATTAAAAACTAAATATTTCATATAATGACTCCTTATAAATTAATTTTCTTTTTTATATACTTCTTTACCACGAGCAAATGTTGTTAGAACTTCGTAAGTAGGGCTGATTACTACAAAGTCAGCATCGTAACCAACTTTAAGTCTTCCTTTTCTATCACCGAAACCTAACATTTCTGCTGGATTTTTTGTACATGAATTAATCGCAGCATCAACAGGAACTAAAGCATCTTCTATTAAGACACGTAGTCCATCGATAACTCTAAGAGTAGAACCCGCTAAACGACCATCATCACGGTGAGCACTACCATCTTCGTAAATTTCCATGTTTTCTCCACCGAAGATATAAGAACCACGACCACATCCTTTAGCGCAAAGTGAATCGGTAATCATAATTCCATGATCGCGACCTTTAGCTGTAAAGTATGTATTTAAAGCATCTGTAGTAGAATGAATACCATCACAGATAATTTCTCCATAAGAATCACGAGCACGTAAAGCAAATCCTACTTGACCACCGTCACGGTGATGGAAACCAACCATACCATTATAAACATGAGTTTGAGATGTAGCACCATTAGCGAATGCTAAATAACTTTCTTTATAGTTACAAGCTGAATGACCTAAACTTACACGGATACCTTGACTTACTAAATATTTAGTAAGTTTATAATTAATATCTTTTTCACACGCGATAGTAATAAGTCTAATTAGATTTTTACTAGCTTCTTGGAATTTTTTAAATTGTTCTACACTAGGTGTTTGGATACAATTTTTAGGTTGAGCTCCACGTTTTTCTACATCAAGATAAGGACCTTCAAAGTGAATACCTAAAATTTCAGCTCCTTCATAACCCTCTTCATATACTTTTGCAACATTTGCTACAGCTTTTAGTAGAACTTCTTCAGTTTGAGTGATTGTTGTAGGTAAGAATGATGTTACACCTTCAGAAACAACATTTTTAGTCCAATTACGAAGTCCTTCTTCATTAACATCATTAGTATCATAACCATAAGCACCGTGAGTATGAACATCTATAAATCCTGGTAAAACACGATTAGTTCCAAAATCATAGTCAACTTTATCGAATGCATCATAATCATGAACAGCTGTAATTTTTTTATCCTCCACTTCTAAAATTAGAGGAAGAAATTGGCCGCTTGACCAAACTTTTTTACTTTTTATTAACATAATAACACCCCTTTTTTATAAAAATTATTTGTTTTAAATTTAATGTGTTAAATCCTCGTTAATTTAATTTTAACACTTTTTAAATAGGTTTGTAAAGTAGAAAAGTAAAAGTTTTCAAAATTAATTTAAAGGTGTTTTTATAAATTTATATAACAGTTAAAAATAGAGGTTTTTTACTGAGATAATTTAAGGTGTTATATTAGAAAAGAAAACAATCTACTGTAATAATAAAAATAGATTAGTGTCTTATACTGTTTGATTTTTTTGTATAAAGCTTTAATAAAGAAATATACTAAAAAAATAAAAAATATGTAAATATATAATAAAACAGAAAATTTTAAGAGGAGTAGTAATTAAAAAGTATTAAAAATATAGATTTAACAAAAGGAAAATGAGTAAAGTATAATAATAAATATACAATATACTTACTATTGACTTTAAGTACAAGAAGATTATAATTATATGTAAGAATAAGGTTACTGTTTTTATAGAGGTAATTTTAATTTAACTTATTTTATAAGAGGATAGAAACATGGATAAATCAAGATTAACGTTTCTTGGTGTGATAATAACAATAGGCATAATATTTGGTGATATCGGTACATCAGTATTATATGTTATGAAGTCTTTTATTCATAATACAGATACTATGATGAATGAGAGTCTTGTATTAGGTTTTGTCAGTCTAATTTTTTGGGTAATGACATTACAGACAACGACAAAATATGTTTTAATAGCACTTAGAGCTGATAACCATGGCGAAGGTGGAGTGTTTTCACTATTTGCTTTAATAAAAAATAGAACAAGACGTAGTGTGGCACTTTTAGCTATGATAGGGGGAGCGACACTGCTTGCTGATGGAATAATAACGCCGGCGATTACAGTAACGTCTGCGGTAGAGGGATTACATGATATAATCCCAACGATAAATACTAATGATGTAATTATCTTAGTACTTCTAATATTTATATTTATTTTTTCATTTCAACGTTTCGGAACGAAAAAAATAGGATCATTATTTGGACCTATTATGAGTATATGGTTCTTGTCGTTATTGTCTTGGGGAATAAAATCAATAATAACAAGACCAGAGGTATTAAAAGCGATTAATCCAAAATACGCACTACAATTATTAATAAATTACCCAGGTGTATTTGTTTTATTAGGGGCAGTATTTTTATGTGTTTCAGGAGCAGAAGACTTATACGTGGATTTAGGGCATTGTGGAAGACAAAATGTAAGAATGGCATGGTTTTCGGTAAAAGTTTGTTTATTAGCTAACTATTTCGGTCAGGCAGCATACTTACTATCGACAAATTATAGTGCAGAAAAAAATCCATTTTTTGCGATAGTACCTGATAGTTTTATAGTATTTCAAGTAATATTAGCGACATTAGCTGCGATAATAGCGAGTCAAAGTTTAATCACAGGATCATTCACGTTGGTATCAGAAGCAATAAAATTAAATCTATTCCCGAAATTAATAATAAAATATCCGACAGAATTAAAAGGACAAGTATATGTATCTGCAGTTAACATAATACTCTTTATTTGCAGTAGTTGTGTAGTGTTATTCTTTAGAACAAGTAGCAATATGGAAGCTGCGTATGGCTTAAGTATTAGTATAACGATGTTCGTAACGACATTGTTACTAAGTGTATATTTATACAAAGTAAAAAAAGATAAAGTTTTCGCCACTATATTTTTAATATTTTTTGGAATAGAGGAGATTTTATTTTTATATGCGAATAGTTTGAAATTTGTAAATGGTGGGTATATAACTGTAATTATAGCTTTATTAATATTTACAATTATGTTTATTTGGTATAAGGGTACAGAGATAAAAGAAAGAGAAAGTCAATATTTAACAGTAAAAAATTATACAAAACAACTGTTGCAACTAAGTACGGATAAAAATGTACCTAAATATGCAACTAACTTAGTATATTTAACAGGTGCAAAACGCGAAGAAGATGTAGATTATGCAGTATTGTATTCCATCTTAAATAAACAACCAAAAAGAGCTAATGTTTATTTCTTTGTACATATAAACGTTATAGATAAACCATATAAACGAGAATATAAGGTTACTAAATTTAGCGATAAAAAAATATTGAAAATTACCTTTAATCTAGGTTTTAGAGAAAATCAAAGGGTAAACATGTTTATGCATCAGGTAATTGCAGACTTACTAGAAAATAAAGAATTAGACTTGCAGCCTACTAAGTATAACTTACGAGGAAAAGCAGAGACAGTAGGAGACTTCAGATTTGTTCTAATAGAAGAAGTGCTAGGAAATAGTAACGGTTTATCTTCATTCGATAACTTTATTATGGGATTAAGATTAAAATTGAAAAAAATAACAGTAACACCAGAAAAATGGTTCGGATTAGATACGAGTGTAATTACTAAAGAAGCGGTACCGCTAAATGTAGTGCAAACTAAGGTAAAAAGATTAACTAGAATCAAATAATAAAAAGATCAGGCTTAGAATGAAATAATGCGAGTTTTATTCTAAGTCTGATTTTTTTGAATTAGGACATAGAAAAAGAGTATGGAATTGTCCATACTCTTTAATGTTTCTATACACTAATTAGCTATTAGTTGTTTAATTTACGTCTTACAGCAAGAGCTACTAAAGCGATTAATCCTAATCCTAATGCTGCAGTGCTAGAAGTAGTCATACCAGTGTTTGGTAGAGAACCTTCTTTAGTTTCAGCTTTAGCTTCATCAGTTTTAGCTTTTCCTTCTTCAACTACAAATCTACCTTCGTTAGTTTTTTCAACTTTAAATTCAGGTTTTTCTAATACAGCTGGTTCTGCTCCATTTACACCACCAGTGAATTCTGGTAATTCTTCTACAACAGGTGCAGTAGTTGGAACGTAGCTAGTAATTTTTTTGTAGTTAGGACCTTTTTTGTAAACATATCCTGTTACAGTAGTTTTCTCGTCTGTTCCGATAGTGTCAGAACCAAGTAAGATATAACCGTGTTCTTCTAAAATTGAATGATAATTATCGTAATTTTGTTCTTTAACACCTTCAGCTACAAAAAGAATTTCTCCATCTTCATCAACCCATTGAGTTTCATATTTGATAGTAGGATCTTTATAAATATATTTAGTAATATTTCCATCTACTTCTTTTTTAACAAATACAAAACCATCATTAAGGATTCCATCGTGGTGACCTAGGAAGTTTTGATCAGCATTTTCTTTTTCTTCTTCTAAAAGAACATCCCCGTTTTCAGAAACCCATTGAGTAAGATATTCAGCTTCTTTTGGAGTAGGAGTTAAAGCTTTAAGTTCAGCTTCTTTTTCAAGTTCTTTATTAATTATTGCTTTTACATCTTCAGGAATTCCACCATTAACTGCGACGCTATCTACAATATTTCCGTCTTTATCACGTTTTAATTCTTCACCTTTTGGAGCGGGATATTTCCCATCTTTATCATCTTTATTAGGTTTTACGTCAAGTTCAGCTAAAACATCCTCTGCAGAAAGACCAGCATCTATTCCTTCAGAAAGGGCTAGTTTTGTATTTTCAACTTCTTCTTTCAGTTTAGCAATAACTTTTTCTTTTTCTTTTTTAACTTTTTCAATTTCTTCAGGTGATAATTGAGGATCTGTAGATTCTAATGCTTTTTTGTAAGTTGCTTCTAAATTTTCTAATGTTTTTTTGTAAGTTGCTTCTAAATTAGCTGCTGCTTCTTTCTTCACATCTTCTAAGTTAACTGGTTTTACTTCTACTAACTTCTTATCTGGTTTTACTTCATCGGCTGCATTAGCTACTGCAGCTCCAGTAGTTGCGATTCCGAACCCTACAAGTACAGATGCAACTCCAACTTTAACTTTACGTAATGAGTATTTTTTTGTTGTCATAATATTATCTCTCCTTTTTTATCATTTTAAACTTTATATAAAATATGACTATGACCATATTCCTAATTATTCTTAAACAGAAATTAATAAGAAATATAGATGTAATTAGTGTATTGACACTTGTTATTATACTATATAGAATAGGATAAAACAAGGACTTTCGAAAGAAATATAAAAAAAGCATAGTTGTGTAAACTAATTGTAACAAAAGCTACACTAAATATTCTTTTAAATAATGTGCAATCAACAAGTATTATTTGTGATAAAAAATTAATTTTAAAGAGGATTATCTAATTTTTGTAAAATATAAAATTAATAAAAATTATAACTTAATAATCAGTTAATATATTAAATCAAAGTAATATTACATTTTTGTTACAAAAATATTTCAGAGTTGATATTTCAGATTATGTAAGTAAAGAAAATGCGGAGATAACTCGAAAATTGTGATTTGATAGGATATGATGTCGAGTTATTTCCGCGTAGTAAATATATAGTTTTTTAATAGTTATCTTCTAGTTTTCTAAATTCATCTCTTGTGTGTTGTGGTAGTGAGCGTCCGTAGTCCATCATTAGAACGATATCTTTAAAGGCAGCTTTAGGAATAGCTAGATGTTCAATATCTTCTACTCCAACATCAAGGTTTATATCCTCTTGGTGATTCGTTTTTAATTTCTCTACAAAATCAGGTTCTGCGACAAAAGGTGATGATAAGCCAACCATATCAGCGTGCAAGATTGCTTCTTCGCATTTTTCGATAGTGTTTATTCCACCTGAGGCGATTATAGGTAATCTGCCATTTAAGTGTTCATAGACTACTTCATTAACTAGTCGACCATGATGAGGACCTTCTGCACGGACTCTATTTAAATAGATGTTCTGTCCCCAACTGGCGATTGCCATATATGATAGAGGTACTCTTTCTAATAGCCAGTCTGTAAGTTGGTTGAATTCTTCTACTGTATAACCTACTTCTTCTCCACGTGTTTCTTCAGGTGTAGCTCGATAACCGAAGATGAAGTCTTTTGGAGCTTCTTTTTTTATAACGTCATATACTTCTTCGAAAACTTCAAGAATAAAACGAGAACGATTTTCTAATGAGTCTACACCGTATTCATCATGACGTTCGTTAGAAAAAGTTGAGAAGAACGTCTGAAGAAGAAGGCGTTGCGCGCTAGATATTTCTATACCGTCAAAACCGGCAGCAATAGCACGACTTGCAGCACGTTTGTAATCTTCCTTAATTTTTCTTATATCTTCAATAGTAAGAGGATGAACGATATGTTCAACAGGAGAGTTAAGTTCCATATAGCTAGGGCCTACAGCGCGTTTATTAGTGGTAACGTAGTGATTAGCAAAGCGTCCAGCGTGAGTTAGTTGAAGGATAGCTTTTGCACCACCAGAGCTCATAGCTTCTGCCATTTTCTTTAAACCAGGAATACACGCATCATCATGAACGCTAAAACCATATTCAAAAAGCTGACCTTCTAAATTGATATAAGCAGCTCCTGTAATTTGAAGAGGTGCTGTATTTTTTCTGCGTTTTGCATATAGTAGATCTTCTTCGGTAATATAACCTTCTTTAGTAGAAGAGTTTGTAGTCATGGGAGAAAGGACGAAACGATTTTCAAGTTCGATACCATTAGCTAATTTTATAGGTGTTAATAATTTAGATTCCATAAAAAATACCTCATTTAGTAGTTTACTAACACACATTACAACAAAAAATTTTATGTAATAAAATTTACACACAATATAGAAGAAATTAGAAAAATACTGTTAAAAAAACTAAGTGTTAATTATAAAGATAATCAGGGAAATTCTAGCTATATTGGTTTTAAAGTAGAGGTGCTAGGAGTGTACTTTTACTGAAAGTACAATAAAACAAATTTATAATTTCAGAAAAGGTTTTCTCATAATTTATTATATCAGATTATTAGTTGGATAAAAAGGTATGGTATGAAAAGAATATAAAAAAGTAGTTAGAACTTTTGTGGTAGCCTCTTCTAGTTTGTATGTGGTTATTAATTTATATAATAAAAAAACCAATTGAAAAACCACTTCAATTGGCTTTTGTGGTGAAACTTGAGTAACCTTTCTCATTCACTTACCTACATTCTAATACACTTCTTTTATTATTGTCAATTTTTTAAAGTTTTAAATGAGAGGTTTTTTTTGTTAATAATATTATTATAATTACAAATGTTTACGTAATATTAAAAATATAAATTTTATTTTAAAGTCACACGAAATTTCTTTTCTTTACTATTTTCAGGTGTTATAATAAAAGTAGGCTACTTGCCCGGAAGGGAGGTGGATTGTATGTACGATATAATCGTTCAAATTCTTGTTGGACTATTAGTAGGTGTAATTCTCCTATTTATAGAGTATTTTTATTTTCTAAACGATAAAAACAACAAGCCCAAGTAGCTCTGTTTAGACACGACGCACGTAGTTCACTTTACGTGTGATATTATTATCCTACTAAAATGAGTAAGTTAATACATATAAAAAAGCAACTGAACATCCACTTCAGTTGCTTTTCGTGGTTGTATGTGAATATAATCGTTCAATTCACTTATCTACATTCTAACATACTTCTTTTATTGTTGTCAATTTTTTAAAGTTTTAAATGAGAGTTTTTTAATTAATATTAGTCTTATAATTATATGTGTTTACGTAATGTTAAAAATATAAATTTTATTTCAAAGTCACACAAAACTTCTTTTCTTTACTATTTTCAGGTGTTATAATAAAAGTAGGCTACTTGCCCGGAAGGGAGGTGGTGAGATGGAGATAGTCATCTATCAGATTCTTGTGAATCTATTATCTGGAATAATACTCCTTTTAATAGAATACTATTTGCTAAAAGATAGTCACAGGAAAAAGTAGCCTTTTTAGCCCACAACGCATACATTTCACTTTGTGTGTGAGTATTATCTAAATAATATAAAAAGCCAATTGAACAAGCACTTCAATTGGCTTTTGTGGTGAAATTTGATAGTCATCTCTCATTCACTTACCTACATTCTAGCACAAAATCTCATCTATTGTCAATTTTTTAAAGTTTTAAATGAGCGTTTTTTTGTTAATAATGTTATTATAATTATAAATGTTTACATAATATTAAAAATATAAATTTTATTTCAAAGTCACGAGAAATTTCTTTTCTTTACTATTTTCAGGTGTTATAATAAAAGTAGGCTACTTGCCCGGAAGGGAGGTGGGCGCATGTATGATGTAATCATCCAAATTCTTGTTGGACTATTTGTAGGAATAATTCTCCTATTTATAGAATATTTTTATTTTCTAAACGATAAAAACAACAAGTCCAAGTAGCTATGTTTAGACACGACGTACGTAGTTCACTTTACGTGTGAATATTTATTATCTTACTAAAATGAGTAAGACAATATATATAAAAAAGCAACTGAATCGCACTTCAGTTGCTTTTCGTGGTTGCATGTGAATATAATCATCCAATTCACTTAACTACATTCTAACACACTTCTTTTATTATTGTCAATTTTTTAATAACTTCAAGCACCGTACTTTTTGATAAGAATTCAAAGTAGCGGTGCTACAAATATGTACTTTTAATGAAAATGTGATATAATAAATTCGTAATTTCAGAAAAGGTTTTCTCCTAGTTAAGTATATTTGATTATCTGTTTAATAAAAGGCGAAATTTGCTAGGAGAATGGGTAATTCTTAAGTAATATTAGAAATTAACTATATAAGAGGATAATATATGAGACTTAGTATTTTAGATTATGCTATTGTAGATGAAGGAAAGAGTTCGATAGAGGCTATTGAAGAGAGTGTAGAATTAGCTCGTTTGGCTGAAAAGTTGGGGTATAGTCGTTTCTGGATGGCTGAACATCACCAAGTACCTGCTCTTGCGAGTAGTAGTCCTGAGTTGTTAATGTTACACCTTCTTCAAAATACAGAAAAAATACAAATAGGATCTGGTGGGATAATGATTCCTCACTATTCACCGTATAAAATTAGCGAATGGATCAAGCTTCTTAGCGCCTTATATCCTAATAGGGTAAATCTAGGAATTGGTAACAATCCTGGAACGAGAGTAGTTCAAAAATTGATGAACACTACACCTATAACAAGGGAAGAATATAACAAAAGTTGTAAAGAGTTGGTTGACATTCTTACAGGAACTGGCACATTTGTGCAACCTCCTGAAGCGAAGGTGAGCCCGATGTGGGTACTATCAACTAGTGAGAAAAGTGCGAATCTAGCAGCGGAACTCGGTCAAAACTATGTCTATGGTCTATTCTTTAATCAGGCTGTAGATTATATAGAAACAGCTAAAAGATGTTTACAGGCTTATCGTACTAAGATGCTCGAGCAGGATAAAAAACCACAAGACGTACTTGCAGTATTTATAGCGATTGGAGAAGATGAACAAGAGGCTAAAGATTTGGTACGCTCGTTAGATGTTTGGCTTCTTGGTAAAAAAGAATTTACGGAATTCAACAGATTCCCTAGTATTTCTACAGCTAAGGCGTATAAGATTGAAAAAAATGATATAGAAAAAGTAGAGAAAAATAGAACAAGATTAGTATGGGGGACGAAGGATGTAGTTATAGAAAAACTACGAAAACTAGCTACAGAATTGGAATTAGAAGAACTTATGTGCATACCTTTGGTACCAACAATAGAGAGAAGAAAAAATATTATTGAGATTTTAGCTAAAGAGTTAATGGGAAAAGAGGAGAAAAATTAATGACTTGGAAGGCGATAGAGTTAGTAGAAAACAATGCCGAAAAATTAGCTCAGTTGATAGATGAGGCTGAAGCAATAGTTATAGGAATCGGAGCAGGGATGTCTGCTGCTGATGGTTTTACATATATCGGAGAGAGATTTACGAGTAACTTTAAAGATTTTGTGGAAAAATATAAGTTTTTAGACATGTTACAGGCGAGTTTGTTTGATTTTCCAAGTTCGCAGGAATATTGGGCGTTTCAAAGTCGTTTTGTGTTGCTAAATTACTTCGATCAACCTGTTGGGGCGAGTTATAAGGCGTTGAAAAATATATTACAAGATAGAAACTATCATATTATTACGACAAATGCTGATAATGCCTTTGATGTAGCAGAGTACGATATGGATAAGGTCTTTCACATTCAAGGGAAATATGGCCTTATGCAGTGTAGCAAACATTGTCACGCAAAAACTTACCAAGATGAAGCTTTAATGCGTAGGCTTGCTGTGGAACAGGAAAATATGGAAGTAGACTATAGATCTATCCCGTTATGTCCAGAGTGTGGGGCACCGTTAGAGGTGAATAAAAGAAATGCTGAAAAAGGTATGGTAGAAGATCCGATTTTCTTTGAACATCTTGATAAGTACAATGAATTTTTAGAAAACAATCGTGATAAAAAGACGTTGTTTATAGAAATCGGAGTAGGATTCACAACACCTCAATTTATAAAATATCCATTTTATAGAGAACTTGATAAGAATCCAAAGGCGTTGATGATTACTATGAATCAGAAAAAATACCAATTCCCAGAAAGAATAGCTTCGAGGGTGTTGTGGTTTAATCAAAATAGTAAAGAGTTAACACTAGATGTCGAAGAGTTGTTGAAAAAATAGTGTGGATTAGAAATTCTATTAGAGAAATCTAAACATAGTACAATGCACATAAACTTTGTGCGATATAATTTAAATTAGATAAATAAAATACATTAATAAAAATTAAAAATAAAGGAGAATAAATTATGTATTTAATAGAACCAATTAGAAATGGAAAATATTTACCAGATGGAGCGCTAGTAATGGCGATGCAAGTTTACGTACTTAATAATATAGATATCGATGAGACTGTAATCTTCCCGTATTACTGTGAGCCAAAAGTGGAAATCGGATTATTCCAAAATGCTGAAACAGAAGTAAATCATGACTATATGAAAGAAAAAGATATTATCTTAGTTCGTCGTGATACTGGTGGTGGAGCTGTTTATGTTGATAATGGTGCTGTTAATGTGTGTTTCTTAATGCCAGGAGATACTGATGTATATGGAAACTACAAAAAATTCTATCAACCAGCAGTTGATGTTCTTCACAGTTTAGGAGCTACAGAAGTTGAACAAAAAGGGCGTAACGATCTTACTGCTCGTGGTAAAAAAGTAAGTGGAGCTGCGATGACGTTAGTTCGTGGTAAAATCTACGGAGGATATTCATTACTTCTTGATGTAAACTATGAAGCGATGGTTAATGCTTTAACACCAAACCGTAAAAAAATCGAATCAAAAGGTATTGAATCAGTTCGTGCTCGTGTAATGGGTATGCGTGAATTATTAAAACCTGAATATCAAAATGTAACTATCGACGAATTTAAAGATTTAGTTATCTGTGGATTAATGGGGATTGATGATATTAAAGATGCGAGAAGATACGAACTTACTGATGAAGATTGGGCAGCGATTGAGAAACTTGCTGATGAGAAATACCGTAACTGGGATTGGAACTATGGAAAATCACCACGTTACAACTACAATCGTGATGCGCACCTTGCAATCGGAACAGTTGATATTAGCTTAGAAGTTGAAGAAGGACGTATTACTAAAGCGAAAATTTATGGAGATTTCTTCGGTAAAGGAAATGTTGCTGATGTAGAAGAGAAATTAATTGGAGTAAGAGTTAAAGAAGAAGATTTACTTGAAGCATTAGGAAGTATTGACCTATCATTCTACTTCGGAAATGTAGAAGCTAAAGAGTTAGTAGATTTAATCTTAAGCTAATTTTACGAAATCTATGTAAAAGAGGTGTGAGTTTATGGAAAAATTATTAACTCCCATAAAACTAGCAAATGGTGTTCAGTTAGAAAATAGATTCGTGCTATCGCCGATGACGACTAATTCTTCTACAAAAGATGGAATTATCACACAAGAGGACTTGGATTATGCATTAAGACGTGCTAAGTCAGCGCCGCTACAGGTAACGGGTGCGGCTTATGTCGATGTTGATGGGCAGTTGTTCGAGTTTGGTTTCGGTGCACATGATGATAGTTGTATTCAAGGGCTTACTAAGATGGCTGAGGCGATGCAAGATGCTGGAGCAAAAGCTATTTTACAACTGACTTATTCAGGTGCGGGTGCTAATTACTACGGCGTGAACCATAAAGTCTATGGTCCTAGTAAACTGAAGTTACATCTTCCATTTGAACACGAAGTAGAAGAACTCTCTCATGAGATGATAGCGGAAATTGTACAAAAATACAAAGATGCGACAAGAAGAGCTATACGTGCAGGATTTGCGGGTGTGGAAATATCGACAGCACAAAAACTTATGTTGCAGACGTTTTTCTCTACGGTATCGAATAAACGCCATGATGAATATGGTGTAGACTCATTGGAAAATAGAGCTAGATTTATTCTTGAAGTGTTTGAAGCAGTGTATGAAGTTATAAAAAATGAAGCACCTGAAGATTTTATTCTAGGATATAGAGCGACACCAGAAGAAACACGTGGAGCGATAATAGGATATACTGTGGAGGAGTTCAATCAACTTACAGATTGGATTTTGGAAAAAGTTCCATTATCTTATATTGCGATAGCAAGCTGGGGGCAAAATATTTATCTAAATAAAGTTCGTGCGGAAGGACCTAACGAGGGACGTTTGATTAATAAAGTAGTCCATGAACACCTAGCGGGACGTGTTCCGTTAATGGCGACCGGTGGAATTAATAATATAGAAAAAAGTCGTGAGGCGATTATGCATGCGGAGATGGTAGGTTTATCTAGTGTTTTTGTTGCTGAGCCAGACTTTGTGACTAAATTCCAAGAAAACCGTGAGGAAGATATAACGTTAAGTGTTGGAGTAGATGATATCGAAAGGTTAGCGATACCGAAGGCTGCGTTTAAAGATATCGTGCTGATGATGGATTATGGAAAGAGTCTACCAGAAAGTACGAGAGATGAATTTAGGAAACTAGAAGAGAATTACTAAGTAGTTTATCGTTGTTCGGTAGAGGTTAAAAAGTAGTAATTTTTAAGGTAAGATAGAAAGTTACTAAGGCGATGTAGCAGCTACTGTTATCTATGGTTTGACCTAGGTAATGGTAGCTGTTAATGCCATAGTGTTTAATAAACAAGGAGTGTGTATGTATTTAGTAGAGCCGATAAGAAACGGAGAATATATTTATGATGGGGCGGTAGCTTTAGCGATACAGGTTCATGTGCTTAATAAGTTGAACTTGGATGAGGATATAATATTTCCTTACTGTTGTAAACCGAAGGTGCAGATTGGTCTTTTTCAAAATGCTGAAAAAGAGATTAATCATAATTACATGAAAGCTAATGATATTACGCTAGTTAGACGTGATACTGGGGGAGGAACTGTGTTTTTAGATGAGGGAGCTGTGAACATCTGTCTAATCATGAGTGGAGATAATAATATCTACGGTAATTTTAAGAAATTTTATGAACCTGCGGTAAATATTCTAAAAGATCTTGGTGTGGATAATGTTGAACAAACAGGTCGTAATGATCTTGTTGTTGATGGTAAGAAGATAAGTGGAGCTGCGATGACTATTGTTAACGGCAAGATTTACGGAGGTTATACATTACTTTTAGATGTAAATTATGACGCGATGGTAAATGTTCTTACACCTAATCGTAAGAAAATAGAGTCAAAAGGTATAGATTCGGTGAGGAGCAGGGTCACTAGTCTTAGAGAATATTTAAATGAGGAATATAGAAATTTATCTGTAGTAGATTTTAAAGATTTATACCTTTGTCGTTTGTTTGATTGTGAGAGAATAGAAGATATAAAACGTTATGAACTAACAGAAGCTGATTGGTGCGAAATTGATCATTTACTTTGTGAAAAATATCAAAACTGGGATTGGAATTACGGGAAATCTCCACGTTATAACTACAATAGAGATGCGCGACTAGGGATAGGAACTGTTGAGTTTAATCTGGAAGTAGAAACGGGACGTATAACGAAAGCTAAGATTTGCGGTGACTTTTTCGGTAAAGGTAATGTCAGTGATGTTGAGGAAAGGTTAATCGGAGTAAGGGTGAGAGAAGAAGATTTACTAGAAGTATTAGAAAGTGTAGACTTAGCTCACTATTTTGGAAAAGTAGAAGCTAGAGAACTTGTTGAACTGATATTGAGTTAAGAAGAATTCAAGGGGAGGAAATGTAGTTTTCTTAATGTTTTGAGAAAGTAAACTATTGATAAATCACTTTTGGGAGGATTGATTAAAAATTCCTAATTTTTAAAAAGTTTATATAAAAACTTATAGACGTAATGGTTTATTGATATCTAAATTTACTTTGTAAAAACTTTTCACACATGTATTAGACTACTTAAAAGCAACCGACTCTCAACTTCGGTTGCTTTTTTGTAGCTTATGTTATATAATGTTAATTTAGCACAAAAAACATTGATAAATTAATATTTTGATGCTAGAATTAATTTATAAAATATAGAAAGAAGGATGTAAAATGAAAAAATTAGCAAAAGCTTTATGGATTGAAAAAAGCGAAGGTGTATACATTATCGGACCAACTGCAGAATTACAAGATGATGTTGGTACTATAGGATTTGTAGAATTTTCAAGAAAAGATAAATTAGAAAAAGATGATGTTATCTTACGTTTAGAAGCATCAAAAACTGTATTAGACATCAACACACCATTAGCTGGAGATGTAGTAGAATACAACAAAAAAGCTGAAGAAGAGCCAACAGTTCTTAACTCAGCAGATCCAAAAGAATCTTGGATTGTTAAATTAACAAACGTTGATGAAGCGGAATTCAATAAATTTGTAGAATACAAATAATAACATTAGTTATGAATTAAATTCGGAGCTAAGGAAGACCTAGCTCCGAATTTTTTTCTATTATAAAAGAGGTAATGTATAAGATATCTTCATATATTTAATTATTTAATTAATTAGATTTATGAAATGGATTGAGGTTTAATAATAAATAAAGATTATCTAACTATTAATAAAACAGTGTTTTTTTTTTTTTTTTAAGGAGGACACCTCGTAGAAATAATATATTAAAATATTTGAAAACAGATAAGAAAAATGATAAAATATATCGTTAGAGATGTTAAGTTTGAAAAAATATTGTTAAATGGGAATTATAGAAGACGATATAAATTTAGGAGAATAATGATGATAAATAAACAACATAAGATTAACATTAACCAGAGAGATAATAGGTTTAGTATTAGAAAATTTAATGTTGGAGTTGCTAGTATAGCTGTATCTTCTGTGGCGATAGCAGGAATGATGTTTCTTGGAAACACTAATCTAGCTTATGCAGCAGGAGAGAGTGATTCAGGTTTTAATAGAACGGAAACTGGAAACTCGACGGTAGCAGATACTCAAGAATTTGTAATGGTAACTCATGAGAAACCAGGTGGAGTAGTAGAAGATGTTGCTATTTTAAAATCAAAATTTTCAGAAAATCTTGAACAATTAAAGAAAGATTATCCAGGATTTACTGCGACAAATTTACAACTTGTTGGAAAAAATAAATATAAAATTACATATGTACCGGTTACTACAACAAATAAACCGAATACTACAACAGAATCTGCAGCTAATATAGGAGATACAGGTACTTCAAATAGTACATCAGCAACTACTAATCAAACACAATCAACAACTGAAAATAGAGTTAGTTTACAAGGACATATAGTAGGAAACCAAACAGAATATAATGTAGGAGAACAGATCATCTCAACATTTAGATTAGATGTATCAGCTCCTTCAAAATTAGAAGAAGGTTCTTATATTTTAGTGAATTTACCTGAGAATGAACCTATTACTGATGTACAATTTGGTACAGCTTTAAGAGTGGAAAAAGTAACGGATACACAGTATAAGATTTATACTGGAGAAGTTCCAAGTGGTTCTTATGGTAATTTCAATATTAGTTATAAATTTGATAAATATAGAACTGGCCGTAATTCTCAAACTTCTATCACTTCTCAAGTGATGGATAAAAATGGGAATCCAATTTCACCTGAAAAGACTACTAAGTCAGTGGTAGCAAATACAAATAAGAGTGGATATGCTAGTATTCATGTGGACAGTGAAAGTGGTGCTAGAGATTTAGCTTTATTTAACACAAATGCACCCGGCGACTCTATTGATGAAACAAAGAATAAAGAATTAGTTTTAAAATTAACGACATTAAATAAAGAAGTTGCTGCTGTCAATAAAATACAACATGCTATTACTTTACCGACAGGAGCTGTAGTGTCAGAAACATCTATCAATGCAGGATGGACACAGGAAGGAAATATCGCTCGTTATACAAGAACAATAACAGATGCAAAACCTGTATTTGATCAAGGGAATAATACTAGTGATGATACGCTTCGTATTAATATGCGTCAGGCAGGTACATTAGAAGAGTTTTTAAAAGGAAAAGAATTTACTTTTACAGATAATGTAACTTATACAGATAAATCAGGAGAAACGAATACAAGTCAAGGAACAACTTCGTTAGTTGTGAAGGCTGTGAATCCATATAAAGATAACGGAGATGGAGCAACGCCAAATGCAGCAGGAGCGCAACCCCCATTAGTGATTAATAACTATACTAATGAACAAAATCATGAAAATAGAGTGAATATTGCAATTCCTGGAATTAATACGGAAACAGATGATAAGAGAATTATTGTTTTCTGGAGAAGTGTAGATACTCCAACAAAAGTTAAGGAAGTTGAATTAACGATTGATAGTGATTTTGATCAAAAGAGATCAATTGAATTTTATGGGACTTGGAATAAGAATGGAGCATATGCAGCTTGGTATGCACCGGATAATCTAGGAACAAGTAATACTTTTGAAGTGTATACAGTGACTGGAACAAATGAAACAAAAATTGGAGAGATCGCATTTAAAAAGAATGGAGGTACTTCAATAGATTTACCTGAAGGTACAACCCGAGTTTTATTAAAGCCAAAAGGTGAAATGACATTTACAAATGATACGCTTAGTCAAGCGGGTATTTATTTACATCAAAACTTAAAAGGCTTAGAAAAAGCTAAACAAATGGTAGCAGAAGGAAAAGAAGCTAAGAGTATCGTTACTGCAAAAGTTTCAACTCAAGATACAGATGTGGTCAATACAAGTATTTCTAAAACGATTTTAGCAGATGCTAGAACAGCTTTAAAACTGACATCGAGAACTGGGAAAATAGAAACGGTTCTAGCAGGGAATAAAACACAATCATTAAGTTCTGGAATAGAAGCTTATGATTACTCACCTTCAGGTTTAGGGAATCGTGTATATAGTACATTGACATCACACCTTGCTACTACTGATAAAAAATTAGATTATCTTGGAGCGAAGAATCCTAAAATTATTGTGGAATTACCGGATGGCTTTAGTTATGCAGGAGATAGCCCACTTGTAACTAAAGATGATAATTATCAAAATACTGGTAAACGTGTATTGATTATTGACCCGAAAGATTCAAATACTCGTGAGAATGTAACTCCGAATTTAGAGTTTAATGTAGCACAATGGGTTCAAACAGGTAGTTATCGTTTGAAATATACATTAGTTTGGGATGAAAATAGATTCCTACATGGGTTAAATCCTAATAATGAGTTTGATGGAGATAAGACAATTATCAATACATCAACTTTCACTTATGAAATTCCTGTAAGTAATACATCAGCGACACGATTACACGTAGATGTAACCGATAAAAATGATCAACGAGAAGGTTACACAACATCGTTACAGAATTTAGCTCCAAAAACAGATGTGACATATCGTTTTACATTATCAAATACAGATAATTCAAAATTATCGAATAATGAAGTGCTTGTGACATTACCTAAAAAAGAGGACAAGAATATTGTTGATACAAGTATAGCTCGTAATTCTGCATTTGATGTGGAAGCTACAGGAGAAGCAATAGCTCCTGCAGGATGGACAGCATACTACTCAACTTCTCCAATTAATGGAAATGCAAATGAAGTTGCTACAGCAACAACTTTAACAGCTGATCAAGTGACAGATTGGAGCAAGGTTACAGCAGTTAAGTTTGTTTCTAATCAAGGGACTACATTAAATCCGGGATTATCAAATGAATTTTTAGTACCAGCAAGAATTTCTAAAGATGCAAAAGATAAACAGGTAGCTTATATTTCAGCAGCAGCAAAAACAAATGCAGAAGAAATATATAATGAGGCGAATGTAGCTTCTGTTACTATTAAAATAGAAAATATAAAAAATGGAGCTGTTAAAATTGCATATGAAGATATGCAAGGAAATACGATTAAACCAACAATAACAGCTATTGAAAAAAGAGCTTATACAAAAGATTATAATGTAGATACAGAAGAATATCGTCCTGATGAATTTACATATAATGACATAGCTTATAGATATATGAGAGTCAAAGAAACTTCGGCTCCGGTTGAAGGTGTTGTTAACAGTGAAGAAATTACTGTAACTTATGTTTATGATACTTTGTATGAAAATGTTCCAGAAACAAAAACAATCACACGTACAATCAAGTATGTAGATGCAAGTAACGAAACTACAGAAGTATCACCAAAAGTTGTTCAGAATGTTACGCTAACAAGAACAAACAAACGAAACAAAGTAACGAATGCACTTGAAGAAGGAACATGGAGTACTGCAAATTGGGATGAAAAAACATCACCAACCGTAGCAAACTATGGAACACCAGATAAAGCAAGTGTAGCGTCAGTGGCAGTAACACCAACAATGGAAAACGAAG